>JBLYYV010000297.1:0-9326 GCA_048550095.1 Gammaproteobacteria bacterium | reverse complement strand
TTAGGTTATGCCACTACTTTTCTCATATGGAACGCTTCGGGACGAGGAGGTGCAAATCGCGCTATTCGATCGCAGGCTTGTCGGGCGGGAGGACTATATTCTGGGCTACAAAGAGGAAATAGTTCGCGTCGAGGATCCGAAGTTCGCTCGAACGAGCGGAAAAGCTCATCATTCAATCTTAAGAAAGTCCGAACGAGAGACCGACAGAGTGAAGGGAATGGCATTTGAAGTGACCGATGCTGAATTGGAAGTCGCCGATTCCTATGAGCCCGCAGAGTACATGCGAGTAATCGCCGGTCTTGCGTCTGGCGGGCAGGCTTGGGTGTACGTTGAGGCGCAGGTAGGCGGCAAATAGCCGTAAGCACGCTGCTGTCAAACCATCACAGGAGTCGGCTTGGCTGTTCTTTAGTTTCGGCCTGCTTGCTTCGCGGAGAATACTGATATGTCATCCTGGTCCGTGACGACGGTTGGTGTTGCCGATCTGGAAGTGGCGCTTTCGTTGTGGCAGGGCGATTTCGGTTTCGAGATTGCCGCGCGACGCAACGGCCCGGATCCCGAGCTCGCACGGTTGTGGAAAATCTCTCCCGAAGATATCTCAGCGCAGGCATTGGTTCGAACGCCGGGCATCGACGTGGGAATGCTGCACCTCGTGGAATTTGTTGATCCGGAGCCGCCCGTTCGAGAAGGCGCGCTCGCATACGACTTGTGCCTGAAGAATCTGGACGTGTATACGGACGATTTGCCTCGGCGATTTGCCGGGTTACGCGCCCAGGGCCGCCGCTTTTCGAACGACGATTACAGTGAAGTTACAGCGCCGAGCGGCATTACCTTTCGCGAGATTCACATGCCGTCCCACGATCGCGTCAACGTGGTATTGCTGGAAATCTTAGGCGCAGCACTGCCCGTTTCACCGGCCGGGTTTTCGGGTATCGGCATGCTGATCGGCATCGTTCCGGACGCGGCGGCTGAGAAAGCGTTCTACAGAGACATTCTTGGTCTCGACATGCTCAGCGATAATATTCTTGAAGGGCCGGAGATCGAGAAGATGGTGGGTCTGCCCGCCGGCGCGGCGCTTGATATCAGCATCTGGGGGCGGGCCGAGTCGGACTTCGGCCGAATGGAGGTTATCGAGTATCAGGGCGCGCGGGGGAACGATCTGTACCCGGCAACGCGCCCTAAAGCATTGGGCATACTGCATGTCACCTACGCCACAGACGATCTTCAACCGCTGCGAACGAAACTCGCGGCGGCTGCAATCCAGTTCGAGGAAATTGGCCCTGCCAGTACAATCTTTTCTGACGGGCCGATGCTGTCATTCCGGTCTCCTGCGGGGATGCGGATCGATGTATATCAAGAGTGAGCCTCCGACAGAACACCGCTAGCGATAGTCCCCACCGACCACGAGCAACCTCAGCCCCTCCGGCGTCACAATGACGCGGCCGTCGGCGTGACGTTTGTGAGTCACTTCGGCCCGGTCAAGCGCCGCCGCTGTTTCCTTGAGGTCGTCGGACCTGAATCTTAGCAACGGGTCATGCCAGCGAACATCGTCCCGCAGGCCGATGACGATGCCGGGCGCCCGCATCGTCATGAATGTGTCATCGACGCCCGGGTCTTCGTCGGCGTCGAGGCCCGCGACCTGCCAGAAGGCTGATGACGCCCGAAAATCATCTGCTCGTAACGACACCTCCGTGATCTGACCGATCGTCGGGTTCTCTGAGTTGGCATAAACACGCTGCGAAAATGTCCGTGCTTCGAGGATGCGCAGCGCGTGCCCGTCCGGGCTGCTGAGTTCGGCTTCGTGGAAGGCGTCGCCGAGCCTGACGAATGTGAACTCGTGGCCGGCCTCCTCGAACTCGCGCACCTGGCGCGCAACGTCCGGCCAGACGAACGACAGCGCGATCTCTTCGAAGCCGTCGCCGTGCAGGCCGATAGCGATCCGGCCGTCGGTTACGGCCGCGTAGTAGTGGTCGCGGATGTCGTTGACCGGTATCTCGGTGAAGCCGAGGCGCAGGTAGAACTCCAGGGATTCCAGGATGTCTTCGGTCGGTACGCTGAGTTCGAAAAATTGTCCGCTGTCAGGCATTGCTTTGCGCCGCACTGCATCCACTAATTCGCGCTTGACATATTACCGCCAATTTCCGCGATTGCGATTTGTAAGCTATATTCACTCAAAACAAGAACAAGAATCTTCGCCCGGGGAAATGAAGAGCAAAAACATCACCTCACTCCGCAAGTATCGTGCGGAGAGATGTTTCAAAGGATACATCTCGCTACCGCGCTCGCAACGCACCAGCGCCCGTTCCGCTTTGGTGCTCGAAGCGATTTTCGAGTATGCCTACGAGAGCGTTCCGCGCCACAAGATCATGACCGAACGCCAGATTCGCGTCGATCCGGACGAGTCGCGACGCATCTGCGAGCGCCTCGAGGAATTCATTCCCGGGTCCGTCGACGACGGCAGCGAGCCCATCATGAGTTGGTTGCACGACAATCTCGTGCCCGAAGCCTGGACGTACCCCGAGGACATGCGCAACCTGATGAAGGACATCCTGCAGGAGAGCTGAGCGGGTCCGGCGACTACAGGAATCCCGGCAGGTATAGAGCGACGGCCGGGAACGCGATCAAGATCCCGAGCAGCAGCGCATCGCTGGCGAGATAAGGCGTCGCGGCCAGCGCGACCTGCGGCAGCGTCGTTCCCTTTGGCGCCACCCCCAGCATCAGGAACAGCAGCAGGCCGAACGGCGGCGTCGTCAGGCTCATCTCCAGTGCCAGCAACACGACGACGCCGAACCAGATGATGTCGAAGCCAAGCGCGGTTGCCAGTGGAAAGAACACCGGTATCGTGATCAGCAGGATCGAGATTTGGTCCATGAACATGCCGAGCACGAGCAGCACGCCGAACATCAGCAGAAGTTTGAGCAGCGGGCCGGTATCGATGCCGACGGCCCAGTCGATGACGGCGCCGCTCGCGCCCGAGAACGCCAGCAACTGACTGAAGACGGACGAGCTGATGATCAGCAGGAACACCATGCCGGTGACGCTGACGGTGCTGAGCAACGAGCGTCGCAGTGCTTCGAACGTCAGGCAGCGAAACGCCGCCGCGAGTGCGGCGACGGATAGCGCGCCGAACGCCGCCGCCTCCGATGGGGTCGCGAGGCCCAGCAGGATGAAGCCGACGACGGCGAAGATGACCAGGCCCAGCGGCAGGATGTTGGTGACGAACAGGCGCAGCTTGCGCGCCGCGCTGACCGACTCGACGTCATAGGCGGGCGCGCTGTCGGGCCTGATCCTGGCCTGCAGGTAGATCACGGCGCAATAGAGCACGGCGAGAATGATTCCGGGCAGCAGGCCCGCGATCAGCAGCGCGCCGATGTCGATGCGCGCGAGACTGCCGAGCAACACACCGAGCGATGACGGCGGTATCAGCATCGCCAGCCCACCGGTGCCGATGATCGGGCCGATCGACATGTGCGTCGCGTAACCGCGCCGGGTCATCTCGGGCACCATCAGCGAACCCAGCATCGCCGTGTTCGCCATCGTCGACCCGGTCAGCGTCGAAAACGTCGCGCCGCCGACGACCGTCAGGTAGCTGAGGCGGGCCGGGATGCGGCCGAACAGCGCATCGAGCGCATCGAACACGCGCAGCGCGAGGCCGCTGTGAAACAACAGCGCGCCCATCAGCACGAACATCGGCACGGCGACCAGCGTGAAGGTCGTAATGAGACTGGTCGAGTTGTCGACGACCTGGATGAGCCCCGACCAGCCGCCCATTAACAGGAACGCGCCCGCGAGATTCGCCGTCAGGAACGCGAAGGCAACCGGCACGCCGAGCGCCATCAACGCCATGACCAGCGCAAAGATCATGCCGCCTGTCGCGATGGTCGTCATCACAGCGACTCCCGCTTGTCGGCCTGTGACGCAAAGACCGAGTCGCGCCGGACCAGCAGCCGCAGGAACTCGGTCGCCATCAACGCGAAGCCGATGACGAGCGGCACGAACAGCACCCAGCGTGGCGCGGCGAGCGAGCGGATCTCGATCTCGCCTCTCGCTGCGGCCTCGATCAGCAGCATCACGGCGATGCCCGCAATCACGGCCGATACGAGCGCGCACAATGCCAGCACGAACACGTCGACGCGACGCTGCAACCCATCGGGTAATCGCTGGTACACGACCTCGACGACAATGTGGCCCTTGTTGCGGACGAGCCAGGGCGCCGCCGCCATCGTGAAGTACAGCATCGCGTATTCGGTTAGCGCGACGGTGGACGCCGGCGGCTGCGCGCCGACGTTGCGTGCGATGACGTCATAGGCGATCAGCAGGCAGGCGCCCGCGATGATCAGGCCGGCGAGGCCCGCCAGTCCGTCGATCAGTCTGTCGTAGTAACGGCTCAACGATTATCCCCGGACGGAACCGCAACGGATTCCGGGTAGAACAGGGGGCGCAACGTCGCCGCCGACTCGGGCGCGCGTTTCTCGAAGCGCTCCCAGACGACGTCGTGGGCGAGCGCGCGATAGGCGTCGCCATCTTCGACGGGCACGGAAACAAGTCCCCCGCGCGCGAGCAGTTCCAGCTCGCGGTCCTGCTCGTCGAAAAAAACCTTCCTGATGCGCCGGGCGTACAGGTCGGCCTGGGTCTCGAGAATTTCCTGCGCGGCCGGGTCCAGCGCGTTCCAGGTATCGAGATTGATCTGCAGGCAAATCGCCAGCTGCAGGAAGGCCGGATCGATGCGGTAGCGGATGAAACGCTGGATACCCAGGTCGGGCAGGCCGGTCGTCGTGAACACCATGCCGTCCACGGTGCCGCGTTGTAATGCCGTGTAGATTTCCTTCACGGCGATCTGCACGGCGCGTCCGCCGAGGTGCTTGAGGAGTTCGAGGTTCGACGGCGATGTGCGGATCTTCAGCCCCGTCAGGTCAGGCATGCCGTTCGCGTCGAACACCGGTTCGTCCGCAAGGTAGAAATTGACGCCGATGCCCGACTGCACCCAGCCTACCAGGCGCGCATTGATGCGCTCACGCCAGTAGGGCTGTAACGCGTCGAGCGCCCCGCTGGCACGCGCCTCCATCGGCGTGATCGTCGACGCGAACATGGCATCGCCTTCTGGCAGCAGCCCGCGATAGTACGTGGTGCCGCCGAAGGCCATGTCGATGGCGCCACGGCGCAGGGCGTACAGCAACTGGCGTTGCGGGATGACTTCGGGGCCGCCGAGAAAGTCGATCTGCACGATGCCTTCGCCGGCTTCGTTCACGGCGTCGACATAGTCCATGAACAGGCGTGTGAAGTTCTGTCGTTCGTTCCAGCTACTGACGAGCGTCAGGGTCGTTTCCCGGGCGCCCACGGACGGGGCGAGGATCAGTAATGCGAGGAGTGCGACGACCTTGTTCATGACCGTTTCGCATTAGACCCCGCAACCGGCCGGGCCTTCAAACGCAAACCCACCCGGCGCGCCGCCGACGGTCAGGTCGACGCCGGCGCGACCCCGTCGTGATCGGCCAGTTTGTGCTTGAAGACCATCCGGAACCACGCGGTGCCGACGCCGCCGGCGATGAAATTCGCCGTGCAGGCCGCCGCAAAGATACCGACGATGCCGAACAGCTTGGCAAACAGGAACGCGAGCGGTGCGTACACCAGTATCGTGCGGGTCATCGAAATGAACATCGCCGGCAGCGGCTTGCCGATCGCGTTGAACGCGCTGTTGACGGTCATGGCACAGCCGAGCGCGATATAGCTGATCGGTACGATACGCATGTGCAGTTGGGCGGTTTCGATCGCGGTCTGGTTCTCGGTGAACGCGCCGATGATGTATCCCGACGCGAGCGCGATCACGCTCGCGACGCAGAGTCCGTAAATCAGCGAGAAGCGATAGCACCAGTTGACACCGGCCTGTACGCGGTCGAACTTCAGGGCGCCGTAGTTCTGGCCGACGACCGGCGTGACGGCCGCACTCAGCGCCATCAGTGCCATCAGCGTAACGCCCTCGACGCGAGACGCGACGCCGAATCCCGCGACCGCCTCCTGACCGAACTGGGCGATCTGGTAGGTGATGAACGCGGACGTCATCGGCGCGATCAGGCTGCTCGCCATCGACGGCAGTCCGACATGCAGGATGCGTCGCCATGAGTCGAGGATCAGGCTCGGCCACAAGTGGCGGAACGTGACCAGTTTTTCCTCGTATACGATCGCCAGTATCGAAGCGACCATCGTCAACGCGTTCGCCAGCACCGTGGCGATCGCGGCGCCTTCGACTTCGAGCCGCGGCATGCCGAACAGGCCGAAGATCAGGATCGGATCGAGAACGATGTTCAGGACCGCGGCGAACGTCATGATCTTGGCGGGCGTCTTGGCGTTGCCCGACGCGCGCAGCACCGAATTATTGATCATCGGAACGACGAGGAAGATGCCGCCGAAGTAGTAGATGCTGATATAGCGGCGGATGATCGGCAGCGTGGTCTCATCGGCGCCGAGCAGCGTGAACAGGGGATCGATCGTCAGCAGCCCGAGCGTCAGTACCGCCAACCCGGCGACAAGCCCCAGCAGCATGGCATGCACCGCGACGCGTTCGACGTCTTCCAGTTGTTTGGCGCCGAACAGCCTCGCGCAGACGGAGGACGTGCCGATGCCGAATCCCATCGTGACCGCGCCGACGATGAACCCGACCGGGAACGTGAAGCTGATCGCGGCGAGTTCGAGGGTGCCGAGCTGGCCGACGAAATAGGTGTCCGCGATGTTGTACGAGAACAGCGCGATCATGCCCATCATCATCGGGAACATCAGCGAGGTGATGGACTTGCCGATGGGGCCTTCCGTCATCGGCACGCGGTTGCTGCCTGGCTTCATGTTCTTTTTATGTCCTTGCTTCTTCGCCAGCACGGCGTATCGGGCCGCTATAATAGCCGATCACGAGCGCGGCACGGCCGCCGAATTCCATGGTGTTCAATTTGGTTCTGCCGCGGGTGAACAGGAGGTGATCAAAAGGTGAAGATTGCGAGCTTCGAGCTGGGCGGGATGCCGACCTACGGTGTCGTGGATGGCGACGCGGTGCGCCCGGTCGCCGACTCGCTATATGGCCGTTATCCCGACCTGCGGAGCCTGATCGCAGGCCAGGCCTTCGGCGAGCTGCAAGGCAACCTGCTGGATCCGATCGCCATCGACCAGATCCTGCTCGATCCGCCGATTCCGAATCCCGGCAAGATCGCCTGCGTTGGCATGAACTACCGCGCGCACACGGCCGAGCTGAAACGCGAACAGCCGGATGCGCCTTCGCTGTTCACCCGCTTTCCCGACAGTGTGGTCGGTCACGGGGGAGAGATTATTCGCCCGTCGGTTTCGGAGCAGCACGATTTCGAGGGTGAACTGGCCGTAGTCATCGGTCGAACGGCGCACCGCGTGCGGGCGGCCGATGCGCTCGATTACGTCGCCGGTTACGCGTGCTTTCTCGACGGCTCCGTCCGGGACTGGCAATACCAGACATCGCAGTTCATCGCCGGCAAGAATTTTTATCACAGCGGCGCGTTTGGCCCGTGGCTCGTGACGGCCGACGAGGTCGGCGACCCGCAGGCTTTGCAGCTGACGACGCGCGTGTCCGGCGAGACCATGCAGGATGGCAACACGGCGCAGATGGTGTTCAGCATCGGCGAGTTGATCGAGTTCATGTCGACGATCTTCCCGCTCGAGCCCGGCGACGTCGTCGTCACCGGCACGCCGAGCGGCGTCGGCGCCGCACGCGAGCCCGCCCGCTGGCTCGTCCCGGGCGACACGGTCGAGGTCGAGATCGAGAACGTCGGAGTGTTGAGGACCGCCGTCGTCGCTGAGTCCTGACGGAACGTTGAGGCTTTCTCGCGACCGCAGTCGTCACGCCGCCCGTTCGAGGCCCGGAACGACCACCGACCGGCCTACCGCTGCAAATTCTTTTCCTGCGAAGACTTAGGAAAAGAGTTTCCAGCGCTCTCCGGTCTCCTGGGTCGATCGAGCTACTGGAGTGCCCGCGTGCGAGTCCGGCGAGCGGTTTCGCGCGATCGTCCCGCATGACGGCGAGTCGACTTTGGCGACAGCGACAGAATTCGAGTCGTCGAAACCTGGCATCCCGATAGAAGTAGCCGACGAGGGCGGGGAGAAATTGCAGCGAGCGGCCTCGTAGGCGCGCGGAGCAGGACGCGGGAGTGCGCCGGAGCGGCTCCGGAGGCGGCCATGGATGGCCGCCGCAGGTTTAGCGAGTCGCAAATTCTCCCCGCCCTCGGCGGCGGCCCACGACCGCAATCCAGATCCAGCGCGACCGCCAACACGCTCAAACGCCCCACCGGCAAACGAATTGTCGCTCCAGCACGCCAATTCAGCTCCGACGTGCTGCCGAACGCGGCCACCACCCGGGCTTGAATTCGCCCCCTCATATCCCCATATTCCCCCGGCTCGCCAGAAAAGAGCCATCCAGCCGGGCACCCGCCCGCCGAAAGACTTGTGTGATGAAGCAGAAAGGCCAGGTATGACGACAGAAACAGCAACAGCTCCGGAACAGGAGACCCTCGGTTTTCAGGCGGAGGTCAAGCAGCTCCTGCACCTGATGATCCATTCCCTGTACAGCAACCGGGAAATCTTTCTCCGGGAACTGATCTCCAACGCATCGGACGCCGCCGACAAGTTGCGGTTCGAGGCAATCGCCGATGAGACACTGCTGGAGGATCAGCCCGAGTTATCGATTCGCGTCGATTTCGACAGCGACTCGCGGACGATCAGCATCAAGGACAACGGCATCGGCATGAGTCGCGACGATGTCGTGCAGCAGCTCGGCACGATCGCGCGTTCGGGTACCGCTGATTATCTGAAGGCCCTGTCGTCTGATTCGAAGAAGGATGCCAACCTGATCGGGCAGTTCGGTGTGGGGTTCTATTCGTCGTTCATCGTCGCAGACAAGGTCGAGGTATTCACTCGGCGCGCGGGCCTGCCGGCCGATGCCGGCGTGCACTGGACGTCAGAGGGCGAGGGTGAGTTCACGGTCGAGTCGGTCGAGCGCCCGGAGCGCGGTACCGAGGTTCGCCTGCATCTTCGCGATGATGCGACCGAATTCGCCGATGATTTCCGGCTGCGTAACCTGATTCGCAAATACTCGGATCACATCGCGTTCCCGGTCATCATGACGGCGCCGCCGGCTCCGGCCGAGGAAGGCGAAGAGCCCGAAGCGCCGGGCGACGAGACGGTCAATACCGCCAAGGCCCTGTGGACGCGGCCGCGCACCGAGATTGCCGACGACGAGTACCAGGAGTTTTACCGGCACATCTCGCACGATTTTCAGGACGCCCTGCAGTGGAGTCACAACAAGGTCGAGGGCAAGCGCG
>JBLYYV010000296.1:0-6682 GCA_048550095.1 Gammaproteobacteria bacterium | reverse complement strand
CCTCGGGATCCAGATCGTGACCATTCCGGTCAGTGATTCGGTGGCCTCTGCGGTCGCGGCGATACCCACCGACGCCGACGCCGTCTATGTTTCGCCGCTGTTTCGCTTCGACGAAGCGGCCATCAAGCGACTCGCCGACGCGTTGATCGAGCGCGATTTAAAGAGCTTCTCGATGCTCGGCGTCAGCGAGGTCGAGAAGGGAATCCTGTTGACGAGTGTCGGTCGCCCGGAAGATCAGTTGCGCGTGACGCGCCGGCTCGCCCTGATCGTGCAGCGCATCCTGCTCGGCGAGCGACCCGAGCAGATTCCGGTCTTCCTGCAGGAAAGCCGACGGCTCGCGATCAACATGCGGACCGCGGCGGCTATCGGGTACGCGCCGCGCTATACCGTCCTCGCCGATGCCGAACAGCTGTTCCGTGATCGGCTCGACCACGGTGAGTCGCTGGCGCTGCTCGATGCGATGGCCGAAGCGCTGGACGCCAACCTGAACCTGCAGGTGGCGTCGTTCGACCCGAAGCTGGCGGACGAGGACACGCGCACCGCCAGGGCAGAGTTGCTGCCGCAATTCGAGTTGGGCGGCGCCTGGCAGAAGGTCGATCCGGAGCGCTCGTTCGGCCTGCTCGCGCCGGAGGAGACCTCGGATATCACGTTCGATGGGCGCCAGTTGTTGTATTCCGACGGGGCATGGGCCGGCTACAAGATCAACCAGTATCTGAAGCAGGCGGAGGATGAGAATTACCGGGTCGCGATTCTGGAAACGCTGCGCGCCGCCGGATTGTCGTACCTGAACCTGTTGCGCACGCAGTCGCTGGAGAATGTGCAACGCTCCAACCTAGAGGTGACGCGCACGAACCTCGAGCTCGCCCGCATCCGCGAGTCGATCGGTTTTTCCGGACGAGCCGACGTGCTGCGCTGGGAGGCGCAGATCGCGGGCGATCGACGCAGCCTGATCGATGCCGAGACGTCGCGCCGGCAGGCCGAGGATCGTCTGAACCAGGTGCTGAATCGACCGCAGAAGACGTTGCTTCGACCGACCGACGCCAGCGTCAACGCGTCGCTGTCGTTCTTCACCCAGGGGCAGTTCCTCGCGCTGATCGACAATGAGCAAACGTGGCAGACGATGCAGGATTTCGTCGTCGAGCGCGGCCTGGAGACGGCGCCCGAGATCCGCGGCGCGGACTATTTCATTTCGGCGAACGAGCGCCAGGTCACGGCCGCTAAACGCCGTTACTGGGTGCCGGACATCGCGGCCGGCGGCCAGGCCGGTTACAACCTGGATCGGACGCCGGGACAGGGCGCGCTACCGGGCCAGACACTGGACGACGATACCTGGCAGGTCGGCGTGCAGGCGACCCTGCCGATTTTCAATGGCGGCGCGCTGCGGGCAGACCTGAATAAATCCAGGTACGCGCTGCGCCAGGCAGAACGCCGGCGGGAAGCGGTCGAACAGGACATCGAGACGCGGATTCGCATCGCGTTGGAGCAGGTCGCGAACTCCTATGCGGGCATCGAACTCGCGAACGCCGCCGCGATCGCGTCGGCCGAGAATCTGCGCATCGTCACGGATTCGTATTCCAACGGCGCCGTGTCGATCATTACGCTGATCGATGCCCAAAACGCCGCGCTGGCATCGGACCTCGCCGCCGCGGAGGCCAAGTACCTGTACCTGGGTGACATCATCGAGGTGTTGCGGGTCGTCGGCGATTTCTCGCTGATGCTCGATCCGCAGTTCTTCAACGAGTGGTTCCGGCAGGTCGAGGAGTTCTTCGTGCAGCGGGGCGTGAAACTGGTTTATTGACGGGCAAGCGATGAACAGAACTGTAATGACTTACCGAATCGCGGTTCCGGCCATAGTCGCGCTGCTGGGCGCATGTGCGGAACCACCGGCCGAGTTCGAAGAGGTGATTCGGCCGGTCCGATATGCCGAGGTACTTCCGGCCGGCGCGGTGGCGCAGCGCATCTTCTCCGGCGTGACGAAGGCCGCGCTCGATGCGGACCTGAGTTTCAAGGTCGGCGGCAACATTACGACCATCGGCGTCGTCGTGGGCGATCAGGTCGACGCGGGGCAACTGGTGGCACAGCTGGATCCGACGGACTACACAGTGACGATGCGCGAGGCCGAAGCCGGCCTGCAGCGCGCGCGCGCCGAGTTGCGTAACGCGCAGGCGAACTTCAATCGTACCCGCGAGCTTTACGAAAACCGCAACGTGTCGAAGAGTGACCTCGACAACTCGCGAGCTGCGTCCGAGTCGGCCAGTGCACTCGTCGCGGCCGCGCGCCAGCAACTCGAGGCGGCGCGTTTGCAGCTGTCTTATTCGAAGCTGACGTCCCCGGAGGACTGCACGATCGCCGGTCGCTACGTCGAGCCGAACCAGAACGTGTCGGCCGGGCAACCCGTCGTGCGGGTGAACTGCGGGGAATGTCCCGAGGTCGTCGTCGACGTGCCGGGTGCATGGATCGGCGCGATTCACCAGGGTGCGCCGGCGAGCGTCAGCGTGGCGGAGCTCGGCACGCGCCGCTTTGATGCTGTCGTCTCCGAGGTAGGCGTCGCCGCCGAGCGCGGCGCATCCGCATACTCGGTGACACTGGGGATCAACGAGAATTGCGCCGATATTCGCTCCGGCATGGCCGCGGAGGTGCAGATGTCGGTCTCGGACGACAGTCCGAATGGCATCCTGATCCCTTACATCGCCGTCGGCGAAGATCGCGAGGGCAACTACGTCTTCGTGCTCGAAGCCGCGGGCGAAGGACAGTATTCGGCGCGCCGCCGCGCCGTGACGATCGAAGAAAGTCCGAACGTCGAGGGCATTCCGGTCATCGACGGTGTCGAGGTCGGAGAGCTCATCGCGACCGCCGGCGTGCGGCGGCTGGTCGATGGTCAGACCGTGACGCTGCTGGAAGACTGAGTCGCGAGCCGCGCCATGGACCTGACACGTTTCGCGATCGAGAAAAACCGCGTGTTCATGACGATGCTCGTCATCGTCCTGATCGCGGGGGTCTCGAGTTACCTTGGCATGCCGCGCAGCGAGGATCCGGGCTTCATTATTCGTACGGCGCTGGTGCAGACCATCTTTCCCGGGGCCAGCCCGGAGCGCGTCGAGATGCTCGTCACCGACAAACTCGAAAAAGTCATCCAGGAGATGCCGGAGCTCGACTTCGTCAGTAGCCAGAGCAAAGCCGGCGTATCGCTGGTGTTTGTTAACGTGCGCGAGGAGTATACGGACGTCCGGCCGATCTGGGACAGCCTGCGACGCAAGGTCGAGCGTGCCCGCGGCGAACTGCCGGATGACGTCATCGGCCCGATCGTCAACGACGAGTTCGGCGACGTGTTCGGCAGCCTGATCGCCGTGACCGGCGACGGCTTCAACTACCGCGAGCTCAAGGAGATCGCGGACGAGGTCCGCGACGAGCTGCTCTTGATCGACGACGCGGCCAAGGTCGAGATCGTCGGTGCGCAGGAGGAGCGCGTGTTCGTCGTGTTCGAGAACGCACGCCTGGCTGAGCTGGGCATGTCGCCCGTGCAGCTGCAGGTTGCCTTGCAGGAGCGCAACATTGTCCTGCCGGGCGGCGACGTGACGTCGGCCTACGAGAAGATCGTGCTCGAGCCGACCGGTAATTTCGAATCGCTCGAGGAGCTGCGCCGCTCGATCGTCAGCCTGCCGCAGAGTAACGCGATGGTGCGCCTCGAGGACATCCTGACGATCGAGCGTGGCTACGTCGATCCGCCCGAGGTTACCGCGCGCTTCAACGGCGAACCTGCGCTGATGCTCGCCGTGTCACTGCGCGACGAGGGCAATATTCTGCGGCTCGGCGAGGGCGTACAGGACGTGATGCGGCGTGCGCAACGCGTATACCCGGTCGGCGTCGACTTCGAATTGTTGAATTTCCAGCCGCGCGACGTCGAGGACAAGATCAACGCGTTCGTCTGGAATCTCATTCAGGCGGTGCTCTTCGTCGCCGCGATCATGCTCCTGTTTCTTGGACTGCGCACCGGGCTGATCGTCGCGAGCCTGATCCCGTCGACGATCCTCGCGTCGTTCCTCGTCATGTCCGTGCTGGATATCGGGCTCGATCAGATGTCACTCGCGGCATTGATCATCGCGCTCGGCATGCTGGTCGATAACGCGATTGTCATGTCCGAGTCGATCATGGTGCAGGTTGGTCGGGGCAAGCCGGTCGTCCAGGCTGCGCTCGATTCGTCGCGAGAGTTGCGGATTCCGCTGCTGACGTCGTCACTGACGACTGCGGCGGCGTTCCTGCCGATCTTCCTCTCCGAGTCGAACACCGGCGAGTACACGGCACCGCTGTTCAAGGTTGTGACGATCACGCTGCTGTGTTCGTGGGTCATCGCGCTGACGCTGATACCCGTGCTGTGCGTGCTGTTCCTGAAGGTAAAGAGCACCGAAGACGGCCCGGGGCAGATCATGGCCGCTTTCTATCGCGTTTACGACGCCGGTCTGCGGTTCGCGCTGCGCAACCGGACGCTGACGCTGGCCGGCGTCGTCGCCATTTTCGCGCTGGCGCTGTTCGGATTGTCGCGCGTTCCGTCGATCTTCTACCCGCCGAGCGACCGCGCGACATTCACCGTCGAACTCGACCTGCCCGTCGGCTCCCCGATCGAGCGCACCGCCGAGATCACGCAGGAAATAGAGGCTTTCATCGTTGCAGGACTGCCCGCGGCGAGCGAAGACGCGGCAGGACTCGTCAACATCGGCGCGTTCATCGGCCAGGGGCCGCCGCGCTTCTACCTGTCGCTGGATCAGAAGCAGCGCAGTCCGAACTACTCTTACATATTGGTCAATCTGGATGCTGTGACGTTGATGACGCGGCAGCTGTTCGCGTCCATCGAAACGTTCGTCGCCAACAACTACCCCGATGCCAATGTGACGATTCGACCGATGTCACTCGGCCCCCCGGCCTGGCCGCCGGTGCAGATCCGGATTTCGGGTCGCGAGGTCGACGAGGTCTTCGCGATCGTCGAGGACGTCAAGGCGCAACTGCGTGAGGTCCCCGGCGCCCGCCAGATTACGGACAATTGGGGGCCGCGTAGCAAGAAGGTTATCGTCGAGATCGACGAGGCCCGCGCCCGGCTGGCCGGCATCACCAATCGCGACGTCGCGGTGTCGATGCAAACGTACCTGACGGGGCTGGCTACGACCGAGTTCCGGGAGGACGACGAGCTGATACCGGTCGTGCTGCGATCCCGCGCGGACCAGCGGACCGACCCGAACCGTATCGCGACGATGAACATTTACTCGCAGGCGACCGGCCAGTCGGTACCTCTGGGCCAGATCGCCTATCCTCGGCTGGAGTGGCAACCCGGCGTGATCGAGCGCCGCAACCGGCTGCGGACGGTGTCGGTCGAGTCCCTGCTGGAACCCGGCTACACGGTGCCGGACGTGCTGAACGTCATCGAGCCGTGGCTCGAGGACCAGGCGCCCTCCTGGCCGTTCGGCTACAGCTGGGAGTTCGGCGGCGAGGCGGAGACCTCCGGCAAGGCCAACGCGGCGATCGCCGAGAAACTGCCGATCGCGGTGCTGGTCATCGTGCTGCTGCTGACGGCCCAGTTCAACTCGCTGCGCCGCCCGCTGATCATCATGCTGACGATCCCGTTGTCCCTGATCGGGGTCACCATCGGGTTATTGGTGGCCCGATCGTATTTCGGCTTCATGACGTTGCTGGGCGTCATTTCGCTGTCCGGGATCGTCATCAATAATGCGATCGTGCTGCTGGATCGGATCCGGATCGAGATCGACGAGAACGGGCTGCCGCCCGATCGGGCCGTGCTGACGGCCGCTCGCCAGCGCGCCCGCCCGATCCTGCTGACCACCGCGACCACGGTGGCGGGCCTGCTCCCGCTGTGGCTGGGCGGGGGTCCGATGTGGGAGCCGATGGCGATTGCGATCATTTTCGGGCTGATTTTCGCGACGGTGCTGACGCTTGGGGTGGTGCCGGTGCTGTATTCGGTGTTCTTCCGGGTCAAATTCGCCTAGGTTTGGCGACGAGTGGGGTCAGACCCCGCCGTTGCCATGATTCCAACACCTTGCACCCAACGGGGTCTGACCCCGTCAGGCTCCCGGTCACTGATCCGCCACCGGCCTTTACTTTCGAGCAAAATAGCGGTTGACACGCAGGATTCGCAGAAAGACAATAGCCTGCTTCGTCCGCGGGGCGCGGAGGGGTACTCAAGCGGTCAACGAGGGCAGACTGTAAATCTGCTGGCTATGCCTACGTAGGTTCGAATCCTACCCCCTCCACCAGAATTTGATACGGGCTGGTGGGGCGTAGGTCGGCGATTCAACAAGTAACAAAAGCAATAGAACACTGGCGGGTGTAGTTCAATGGTAGAACCTCAGCCTTCCAAGCTGATGACGTGGGTTCGATTCCCATCACCCGCTCCAGAAAAGCGGCCCACGTAGCTCAGCGGTAGAGCACTTCCTTGGTAAGGACGAGGACACGGGTTCAAGTCCCGTCGTGGGCTCCAGATTGATAACGGCGGTGCGTTAGCTTCGCCGAGTTTGAAAGAAAGCGACGCGCGGGCGTCAAACGATTACACACTTAACTATTCGCAGGTGCGGAGAGATCGATGTCTAAGGAAAAATTTGAACGTACAAAGCCCCATGTGAACGTAGGCACGATTGGTCACGTTGACCACGGCAAGACGACGCTGACGGCTGCGCTG
>JBLYYV010000295.1:0-5402 GCA_048550095.1 Gammaproteobacteria bacterium | reverse complement strand
TCTCGATAACCTTCGCAGCTTCTGCGACCTGGATACTCGACGCCTTATACGTGCCCGCGCGAATGATCGAGCCGTACAGCGCATCGATGTAGTCCGCGGCCTCGGGCGTCGACCCGGATGTGACTTTACGAATATCGGTGACGCGGTGTTCCTTGTCACCCGGATTGATGCGTTCCGGGCTGTAACCGAGGAAAAAGTCCTCGTTCAGTTTCAGTCCGGATACGTCCTCGAGAATCGGCGCACAATCGAGTTCCGTCGCACCCGGATAGACGGTGGATTCATAGATGATAATATTGCCGGGCGCCAGTGCTCCTCCGACGGTCCGGCTGGCGCCGCGAAGTGCCCCGAGATCGGGACGCTTGGCCGAATCGATCGGCGTCGGCACCGTGACGATAAAAATGTCGCAATCCGCAAGCCCGGCCGCGTCGCTCGTGCAGGTCAGCCGATCGACCTCCGCGAGTTCCTCGTCCGACACTTCCAGCGTCGAGTCATGACCGGAGGTCAGCTCGGCTACGCGAGCTTCGTTTATGTCAAAGCCGACGGTGTCGAATCGCTTGGCAAACTCGACGGCCAGCGGCAGGCCGACATAACCGAGCCCGATGACTGCGATCTTCGCATCCTTGAGATCTTTAAATTTTTTCATTTTTTTCAGCGAGTTGTAGTTATTTCCGGAGCGCCGAATGATGCGCGCCGGCGCCGCCGCGCCCGCTGGGCGGCGACGGGCGGCCAATTCTTACAGGAAACGTCGTGCGAGGCTAATCGGCGCGTCACACTACAGCAGATACATCACGCCCAGCAGACCGGTCACGCTCATTGTCAGCGTGTACGGAATCGCCATATAGACCATCCGGCCGTACGACAGACGAATCAGCGGGGCCAGTGCAGAGGTCAGCAGGAACAGGAACGCGGCCTGGCCGTTCGGGGTCGCGACACTTGGAATATTGGTCCCGGTATTGATCGCGATGGCCAGGTCATTGAACTGCTCCACGGTCAGTGTGCCGTCGAGCAGCGCGTCCTTGATCTGGCCTATGTAGACCGTGGCCACGAATACGTTGTCGCTGATCATCGACAGCACGCCATTCGCAATGTAGAGCATCGCGGTGCGCGCATCGCCTTCCATCGCGAGCACGTAGTTGGTCACCGGCGCGAACAGGTGCTGCTCATGAATGACGGCAACGATCGCGAAAAACACGACGAGCAACGACGTGAAAGGCAGGGCTTCCTCGAACGCGTGGCCGATACGGTGTTCCTCCGTGACGCCATTCAGCGCGGTGGCGATGACGATAATCATCAGGCCGATGACGCCGACCTCGGCGAGGTGGAAGCCCAGTGCGATGACCAGGAGCACGGCGCAACACGCCTGCACGATCAACACGGCTGTCTGCCGCGGCGTGCGGCGCGCCGACTCGAAGCGATCATAATCACTCAGAATCTCGCGGACCCCGGGTCGCAGCGTTGCGCCATAACTGAACCAGCCGGTCAATTCCAGCAGCACGCAGGTAGTCAATCCGACTGCCAGAACCGGCATCGTGACCGGCGCCATGCGAAGGAAGAACTCCATGAACTCCCAACCGGCTTCCTTGGCGATCAGCAGGTTCTGCGGCTCACCGACCAGCGTACAGACGCCGCCGAGCGCCGTCCCGATCGCCGCGTGCATCATCAGGTTACGCAGGAACGCCCGAAACTGCTCGAGATCCTCACGGTGCAGTTCCGTCACCTCGTCGTCGGCCGAATGATCGTGATCGTGATCGTAGTCGTAGCCCGACGCGACCTTGTGGTAGACGCCGTAGAAGCCTTCCGCGACGGTAATGACGACGGCGGTCACCGTCAACGCATCGAGGAATGCCGACAAAACGGCCGAGACCGCGCAGAACAGCAGTGACAGCAAGACCTTCGACTTCACGCCAAGCAGGATCTTGGTGAACACAAATAGCAGCATCTCCTTCAAAAAGTAGATGCCGGCCACCATGAACATCAGCAGCATGATGACGGGGAAATTGTGCAACGTCTCTTCGTAGACTGCCTCAGCCGATGTCAGACCGATGAGCACGGCCTGTATTGCGAGCAAGCCGCCCGGCTGAAGTGGATAGCACTTCAGGGCCATTGCCAGGCAGAAGATGAATTCGCCGATCAACAACCACCCGGCAATGAACTTGCCGAATACGACCATAACGATCGGGTTCAACACCAGGAACCCGATGATCGCGAGCTTGTACCAGTCGGGCGACCGGCCAAGGAAGTTTTCGACGAACGCGGTCCTGAGTGTGTAGCCCATGGTTTCGATACTTGAGGGTTAGGAGCGCAGGATTCTAGTATGCATCGCGCCGCGCACCAAGACTGCGACCGTCGCGATGCGCGAGTAGCGCCACCACCCGGCTTTCGCCGGTTGCCGCACGCCTGCCGCTAGGCCGGATCGGCATCGAGCTTGCGCCAGACGGCGCCGTCAGGACAACTGTCGGCAATCAGATCCAGTTGGCGGTCGTGGGCAGCGATTTCCGCTTTCGTCGCGCGGACCACCTTCAGATTCAGGCCATTTCTGTCGACCGAACGTAGGGCGGCATCATCGGACGCGGCGACCCCCTGTTCCTTGCGATCCAGCGATAAAGCGGTCTGCCCGCCGGTCATGGCGAGGTAAACGTCCGCCAGCAGCTGCGCGTCGAGCAACGCCCCGTGAAAATCGCGGCCAGAGTTATCGACCATGTAGCGTTTGCACAGCGCGTCGAGGCTGTTGCGCTGCCCGGGATGAATTTGCCGCGCGAGCGGCAGTGTATCGATTACGGGGCAAAGGCCCGCGATGTCCGTCGAATTCAGGTTCGCGAGGCGAAACTCGTGGTCGAGGAACCCGACGTCGAACTCGGCGTTGTGAATGATCAACTCAGCGCCCGATATGAAATCGACGAAGTCGTCCACGATCTCGCCGAATCGTGGCTCATTGGCCAGTCGCTGATTCGTGATGCCATGAACCTCGATCGCAGCCTCGTCGATTTCGCGATCGGGCTGGACGTAACGATGAAACGTGCGCGACGTGTGGCGCCGATTGATCAATTCGACGCAGCCGATCTCGATAATCCGGTGCCCCCGCGCGACTTCCAGCCCGGTCGTTTCCGTATCCAGCACGACCTGTCTCATGGCGCCCACCAATAGCAATTCAATTTCATGTTCCCGTATCCCGGTATCCCTCGACCAGGCCGAGATTCGCCAGCGCATCGGCACGTTCGTTGCCTTCGTTGCCTGCATGGCCCTTGACCCAGCGCCAGTCTACTTCATGACGCGAGGCCATATCGTCCAGTTCGCGCCACAGGTCTTCATTCTTGACGGGTTTCTTCGCCGCGGTCTTCCAGCCGCGCTGTTTCCAGTTCGCCAGCCACTCGTCGATACCGCGGCGCACGTACTCGGAATCGGTGTAGACGATCACGCGGCATCGACGCTTCAATGCCTCCAGACCACGAATCGCGGCCATCAGTTCCATGCGGTTGTTCGTTGTCGCAGGCTCGCCACCGCAGATCTCGCGCTCGCGGCCGCCGGACCGCAGCAGCACGCCCCACCCGCCCGGACCGGGATTGCCGCGGCATGCGCCGTCGGTGTACATCTCGACTTCGCTCATGTGGTATTGCGGGTGGTCGGATTGACCAGGCCGCCGACGAGTCGTCGGCGAGGTTTCCAGACCGGTCGAATCGGCGTCACCGTGAACATTTCCTTGCGCGCGACGACGATATACGCGCCGGCAAATGGCGCCAGTCGGCGCCAGGATTTCCGGGCCGCTCTCCAACTCGACCTTGCGGCCTTGATGAATCTGCCGCCCGAGCGTGCCGTCGCTCGGTCGAATCGCGGGGTACCTTTGCTGTCGCTCGAGTCCTCGCGACGCTCACGTCGTCGCCGCGGCAACATCGGCGGTTGAAAGTGTTCGAACGAGGAGTTGTCGACCGAGAAATTCAGCAGACGCAACCAGTCGCGCAAACGATGCTCCGGAATCAGTCGGCGGATGCCCGGCGGAAATTTCCGGCGCGATAGCAAGTGCCGCAAACCCCAGAGGCTGACCGGATTGAAACCGAGAATGATGATATGCCCGTCCGAACGCAGGATGCGATCGACCTCGCGCAGAACGCCATGCGGATCATCGTGCGTCTCCAAAACGTGAGCCAGCAGGACGACGTCGACAGAGTCATTGGCGATTCCGAGACAATCGGGCGACGTCACGAAATCGACGCCCTCGCCGGGCCGAACGTCCGTCGTCGCGGCTCGTCGGGTGCGGGCAGCATCAGCGAAATTTTGCCGCCCCCAGCGACCGATCTGCAAAAACTGGTCGCCGAATACGCTGTCCAGGGCACGCCGAACGCGGCGACCCTCCTCGCGCAGCAATGCGCGTCCGCCTCCGCTCTCCAGCCATTCAGAACTGATCATCTCGAAATTCCGGCACGATCTTCGGCACCCATCGACCGCGATATGATACCGAACCCGGGCGGGGAAGGACGAACCCGGTCGACAATCTTCAGCGAAGCAGCGAAGCCGGCCGAACGGGAAGATTTCCCGTCCCGATAAAGCGTACAATGTGCGCCGGATTCAACGGCCACCCGGAAAAACGCATGGGATTCCTGCAAGGTAAGAGAGCGCTGATCACTGGCATTGCCAGCGACCGATCGATCGCATGGGGCGCCGCGCAGGCCATGGCCCGTGAAGGCGCCGAACTGGCATTTACGTATCAGGGCGAGAAGATCCGTGGGCGCGTTGAAGGTTTCGCGGAGCAACTGGGCAGCAATCTGTGCCTGCCAATGGACGTCACGAGCGACGAACAGATCGACGCCGTGTTCTCGGGCATCAATAAGCAATGGGACCAGCTCGACATCATCCTGCACTCGATCGGCTTCGCGCCGAGTGACCAGATGTCGGGCGATTACGTCGCAACCGTCAACCGCGAAGGATCGAAGATCGCCCACGATATCTCCAGCTATAGCTTTCCCGCGCTGGCCAAGGCCGGGCGCTCGATGCTCAGCGACAGCAGCTGCCTGCTGACGCTCAGCTACCTCGGCGCCGCGCGCGCCATACCCAACTACAACGTCATGGGCCCGGCCAAGGCGAGCCTTGAAGCCAACGTGCGGTTCATGGCCGCCGACCTGGGTCGCCATGGTATTCGCGTCAACGGGATATCGGCCGGCCCGATCAAGACGCTGGCCGCGATGGGTATCGGCGGGTTTCGCGGCATGATGAAGCAGTTCGAACAGGTCGCGCCGTTGCGACGCGCCGTTACGACCGAAGAAGTCGGCAATGTCGCCGCTTTCATGTGCTCGGATCTTGCCTCGGGTATGACCGGCGAAATCGTATACGTCGACGCCGGGTACAACATCCTGGGCTTTGGCGTCGGCTAAGCTCCTGGCGGGGTCAGAGTAAGAACTCGTTCGCCATGC
>JBLYYV010000294.1:0-2858 GCA_048550095.1 Gammaproteobacteria bacterium | reverse complement strand
GCTGCCGAACTCAAAGAACACCACCGGGAGATCCAGCTTTTCATCGACTTCGGCCCACAGCGAGGTGAAACTCTTGCCGCGATACGCGTTGACCCCCAAAAGATCCATACCGTCCAGATACTCGGCGATCAGATCGATGTACTGGAGGTCGCCGTTCACGATCGTGAACGGATGATTCGGAGCAATCTTCTGGCCCGCTTCGATGATCTCGGCGAACAGGCTGTACAGGTACCTCGCCTTGGCCTCGTATTGCTCGCCGACCGGCAGATCCTCAATCTCGAAACTTTTCCAGGACAGCCCGTAGTTGCTCTCGTTACCCAGTGCAAACATCAGTACGCCGGGCACGTTTTTATATTTATCGATAATCGCGAGCGTTTCCGCCTTCAGCGTCGCACGCGTGAGCTCGTCAGAATAATCGGTGAACTCGATCCACTGACCGCCGACAGTCGTTCCGTACCGGCCCACGAGCGGATTGATGACCATCATGATGCCGTATTCCCGATAGACATACGTGATCCACTTGGGCGGCATGAAATTGAAACTGCGGACCGCGTTGACGTTGGCCGCCTTCAACAACCCGAACTCGTAGTCGAGAACCTTCTTCACGAAATCGTCGGACTTCCCCCACAAATCGTAGGTGTAATTCTCGTTCCTGGGCGTGTAACCCCAGACAACGCCCTTGATGAAGAAGTCCTCGCCGTTGACCAGCAGTTTCCAGCCGTTTTCGTCCTTGTATGTCGTGACGACGTCAGTCGCATTCGCCGGCGCGCCGAGCGCCAGGCAGACGATCAGAATGCCGCAGGCGGTTTGCATACCCCTGAAGAAAGATATCCCCGACATATCGTTTGTTCTCGCTTTTTTTAAATTCAAGAATAGAGTCCGGA
The DNA here is from genome assembly GCA_048550095.1 of Gammaproteobacteria bacterium. Classification (GTDB taxonomy): domain Bacteria; phylum Pseudomonadota; class Gammaproteobacteria; order Steroidobacterales; genus SMWD01. Next base: position 1,974 of record JBLYYV010000294.1, on the reverse strand, counting down.
AGTCAACGCAAGCATGCTTTATGTGCCGACGGTCCTGCGGCTAAGGATCCGCAGGACACGCCCCCGCTCTCGTGGAGACTTCCAGGTTGTCGTAGTAGACACCAGAAGGCTCGAAGTTGGTGGCCGTCGTATTGAACCCGATCTGCAGCAGCTGCCCGATCAGCGCCGAATCGGCGGTGTCCACATCGACGCTGAAGCGCGCAAACTCAGTATTACTGGCTGCGGTCGTATCGAAGCGATCGACATTCGTTGCAGCAAAATTGTCGTTAGGATCGAGCGTCGTGATAAACGCATTGGCCGTCGTGGCCCCGCCGATGCCACCCGCGCCGGGCGCCTTGTAGTCGCCGCTAAAGGTCCAGCAAAGGCCGATATCCGCCGCGGTGATCGGGTTGCTGAGGTCTCTGAGGTCTTTCAAGACATTTGTATTGATGGCGCAGGAGTTGGGGCTGCACGCGCCACTGGGCCCATGGTCCTGGTTGTTGTAGTCGCTGAAAGCGTTCAGGCACTGCGTGCCGCCGCCTGCGAAGCATTCGTTGATGTCATTGATGAGTTGCGAGAACCCGGGACCGGCGCCGGGGTTGGGCGCTGCGAATGGCCCATACTGATACTTGAAATTCGCCGGGACTCCGACCTCCCCATCCCAGACATCCGCAAAAATCTGCCACCCGGCACCGAAAGGTCCGAGTGCGGCGGCATTACTCGCATCGAGTGATTCGAAGTCCTCCGAAAACACCACGATCGGAGGCGCCGAATCCTCCGCTCGCGGCGTCGCTTCGCAGCCACCGACGTCGCGGCACGCTACCGTGATGGAGATATCGTCGAGATCGAAGTTCACGGTGCCGTCCAGGCCCGCGACGAACACCCCGAAAATGTCCGCAAGATCGATGCTGGGTCCAGCCGCAATAGAATTGCTCACGATGTCGACGATCTTGACCGAGTAGTCTCGCCACTGCCCATCTGCGACGAAGTCCAACGAGACCACGCCTGGGTTATCGGGGCGGTCGACAAGCCCGGCTTCCAATCGCGCGCCGGCGCTGGCCGAATTGACGCGCATCCTGAACAGTATCTCGCCGGCGGTGCCGCCGCCGGAGAGATCTAAATACCGCGAGGATGAAATCGAAGCACTCACGTTGTCCGCGGCCATGAGGGCGGAGCCGAAAGTACCGATGGGAGCCTGGACATCCACTCTCCAGACAGTATTGCCGCCGTCGGGCGCATTGGGGACGCTGCTGACAACGACACTCGGGTCTCCCTGGAAGGCGAAGGGGGTCAGCGTCGCGGTGACCGTATTCACGCCGTCCGGCTCAAGGAAATCGAGAGTTGCAGGCGCATCCGTGTAGATCTCGAGCATCTCGGTGTAAGGCGCGGCAGGCGCGTTTTCCGCGGGTACACCCGTTCCGGTGCTGCAGCCCGTGCCCAGCAACGGATCGGTCGGGTTGGCGCAGTCATAAACGCGCACTGCATCGATCTCGAGCGTCTGCGGGAAGAACGAATCCGCGTTGTTGCCAACCGCGAGGCCGATCACCAGGTAGAAATTATCATCGAACGGTGCGGCGCCCGTGCCCAGCGTGAAGGGACCGTCCGCATCGAAGCTGCCGTTGCCGTCGGCGTCCTGGAAGTAGGCGTACCAGTTGTCCTGGGTCTGCGTGGCCACGTGCACGTCATTGACGAACCAGCGGATCTCACCGCCCTCCCACTCAATGGCATATTGGATGATGTCGACCGTCGGTAAACCCGGTGCGACGGAGTTTGCCGTCGTCGAGGTGTTCTCAGGCTCCGGCAGTCCGTAAATCAGCGTGTGATCCAGCGAACTGTTGCTCGGGCCGAGATTCGGCGCATTGACGATGTCGACTTCGCCGGACTGCGGCCATGGGCCGTAGTTGGGAACGACCTCGCCACCGGGGACGGCCGGCAGTAGCCGCAGCGACGGCAGGGTTCCCTGCGTGCCCGGCATCCGGGCGTCGATCTCGACGC
>JBLYYV010000293.1:0-5297 GCA_048550095.1 Gammaproteobacteria bacterium | reverse complement strand
TACGTTCTATCGGAATGTATTCATCGTCACCGATGAAGGCGTCATCGTGACCGATCCTCTGAACGCGAAAGCCGCCGCGGACCTGCGCAAGGCGATCGCCGAGGTCACCGACCAGCCGGTGCGGTACGTCGCGTACAGTCACTCACACTGGGATCATGCTTCGGGCGGGCGGCTGTTCGAGGAGGAGGGTGCGCAGTTCGTCGCGCAGACACGCTGCGCCGCCAACCTTGTCGAGAATCCGAATCCGGACATCGTTCCGCCGGACGTCACTTACGATGACTACTACCGGATCGAACTCGGCGGCAAGTCGCTGGAGATGTTCTATTTCGGGCCGTCGCATGACAACTGCCTCGTCGTCATGGTCGTGAATCCCGGGAACTTCCTGTTCATGGTCGATACGGCCAATCCGCCGAGCGGCTGGCAGATGCATTACAACCCGGCGGTATCCGAGGATCGCGTGTGGCACATGGTGCAATGGCACGATCGGGTGCAGGCACTGATCGAGGAGCGCGGCATCGAGACCGTGATCGGCGCTCACATGAACGAGGGCATCGACCCGGAGACCGGCAAGTACGGCATCGTCAGGGGGACCACCGGGCCTGCGAGCGTCGTCGCCGAGACCCGCGATTTCTGGAAGGCCGGTATCGACGCAGTGCAGGCTGAACTCGCGGCGGGGACACCGCCGGAAAACGTGCCGGATGCGCTGGTCGAAAAGGGCGCGCTGTCGGACCGGGTCATCGGCTATACCGCCGATGCGGCGCGGATCTGGTTCCAGCGACTGACAAGCTACGCGGTCACGGGCGAGTAGACCTTGCCAGGTCGCTCGCTAACTGACTGATCAGCCAGTAAAAGTTTTACCCGGAAAGCGTTTCGATCTTGCCGTTTTGCGCTGGGTCACGTCATGAGCCCGCGGGACGCTATCCTGATCCCCGTAGTTTCTCCCACAGTCTCTACGCACCACACATAACAATCAGAGTACCCCCACAGGCCTCGGCCCGCCCGGAACCTCAGTTCAGGCGGGCCGTTTTTTTGGGGGCTGCCGCATCACGCTCCGTTGCGATGATCTGGGGCCTCGCCGGCAGCTCGCTGATCCAGCGCAGCTCCAGCGCCGTCGCCGGGCCGACGCGTGCCTGCTGGAGGCTCGGCGGAATCCTGGATTCCGATGCCGACACCGGTATGCGTCCGCCCATGATTTCGGCGAAGCGCTGCGGGAATCGAGGCGACGCGTGCGGCTCCGCGTAGCCGATCGGGAAGATCGGATGATTGCTCTGCGGTTCATATTTGTCCGTCGCCCCGAGCGTGTGCAGCATCTCGTGGGCGATGACGAACTGGTTGGAGCCTTTCATCTTCTTGTCCGCGAACACGTGGACCACGCCGAGCATGCCCTTCTGCAACCCCAGCGAGTGCGGCACGGAAGGACTCAAACTTGGATCGTGATAGATCACGAACAGTTTGATGTCGGGCGGCGCTGCTGAATTCTCACTGGTGACGTCGCTCGCCCACCAGCGCATCTTGAAGCTCCATGAAATCACCTCGAGCGGGTTGCCACCGAACGGCGGTACAGGCGGCATCGAGTCGATCTCGTCACCGACATCGATGCGAATCGGCCGGTTGATGGTGACGCCATATCGAATGGTCTCGCGCTCGAGGAATGCTTCGATCGATTCGAAATGCGCGGGCGTCAGCCGGTCGACATAGCGCCGGGTAGAATCACGATCGTCTGCGGCGATGGGGTAGACCGTGACCCACAAAGGCTCTTCCCAGCTGGTCGTGCGCGCACGCGTTAGATAGCTGCCGCCGGCGATCGCCAGTGCGACCGTTACGACCAGCAACTGGCGTATCGATCTGATGAAGCTGCCTCCGACCAAAATCAGTCCTCGCTGATGTGCGTTCTGGGGTATTCGGCCAAGCCTAGGTGATCGGATGTCCGATTACTGTGATGCAGTTCGGTAGTGTGACGCAGTTCCGTTGGCCGCAACGAGGACTCCGCCGCGCCGGCGGCGGGAGATATGCGGCGTGCCGCCGCGAAGTGTCTGCTAGCCCGCGACTTTGACGTTCGCGGCCTGGAGTCCTTTCGGGCTCTTGTGGACTTCGTAGTCTACCGTCTGACCCTCGAGCAAGATCTTTTGACCTTCGCCCTCTATGGCGGTCGTATGCACGAAAACGTCATCGCCACCTTCAGTCGGTTCTATGAAACCGTAGCCTTTGGATTCGTTGAACCACTTCACGGTGCCTGTTGCCATTTCACTTCCCTCAACTTGATACTTCCAACGCGTGTTCGTCTGCGCTCGGCATCGGGAATAAACGGGGGGGAACCTGTGATACCCACTAGCGTTGCTGCAATACGAACGATTGCCGCAGTCCGTTGCGAGCGGCTTCGCCGCGCCCGGTTCTTCCCTGAGAGGCATGCCCGAACATGCTTGTCGGGCAGTTCGACCACCATACGACTGATGAAGATTTATGCAAGTCGGTACGGTTCGCGCCGTGGACAAGCTGAGTGTTTCAGGCAAACAAAAGGCCGCCCGTCTTAGGCGACGGGCGGCCTCAAGTCATTGATTTTACATAATGTATTTTTTCTGGTCGCTTTGCCTACCAGCCGACGACACGGCCATCTTCGTAGTTCAGAAACGTGCCGTTGTCGTCGATCGTCAGTTCGTCGATGACCGCGCGCATCTTCGTTACGCTCTCTTCGACTTCGATCGATCCCGGCGGCAGTTTCATCCCCTTCATATCCTTGGTCGTGTTGACCGTTCCCGGAGACAGCATTGTCACGATCACGCCGTTCTTGGCCGTCTCGAACGACAGGGCGTACATCAGCATATTCAGAGCAGACTTGCTGGCTCGGTAGCTGTACATCATCGGCATTTTCGGGCTCTCGGCGAACGAGCCGGCCTTCGATGAAATGACGACGATCTTCTTCTGCTCCGACGCCATGACGTGTGGCATGAATTGTTGCGAGATCTTCAGCGGTCCGAGCGCGTTGACCTCATAACTCTTCATGGCCATGTCGAAGTCGACGCCCTTTACGCGCTTGAAAGCGCTTGCATATCTCGGTGTCAGCCCCGCATTGTTCATCAGAATGTCGATTGGCTGGTCCTTGTACTGCTCCGCCAGTGCCTCGATGCGCGGGTAATCGGTGACGTCCAGCTGTTCGACGACGATTTTAGGATCGGCTGCCGCCAGGGCCCGCAACTCGTCGGCCTGGTCCGGCTTGCGCGCTGTTGCGATGACATTCCAGCCGCGTTCCGAGTACTGACGGACAAACTCGAGACCGATGCCGCGATTCGCGCCCGTGATCATGACGGTCGGCTTCCCTGCCTCGAGTGCGGCGTTCGCTAAACTCGATAGCAACACGAGTGCAAGCAGCGCCGTTCCCTTGCCAAATAAATTCATTCCATGTCTCCTGTGCGGGTCACCAGTTCAGATTTTTGTTTTGCCACAACCCACCCGGCGATGGATCGGTCGAACCCATGGTGTTCGCTGCGCGAACAATGCGGATTGGTCTGGCGTTGCTACGGCATGAAGAGCATCCCGCTTGCAACATTCGATTCGGCGCTCTCGTTGCCGACCAAGTCATGAGCTGTGACTACGAAATACCAGGTGCCGGCCGACAGATTGTTGACGACATAGGTCGTCACACCCGGGTTGTCGATCGGAACCGACGAAGCATAGTTGCCGGCGGTCTTGCTGTAATAGATGCGGTAGCCTGCCAGATCGGTCAGCGGCGTCCCGTCGGCATTTGTCGTCGGCGCAGCCCACGACACGGTCGCGGACCCCATGGAGATATCGGTGACGTCGATGCTGAAATTCGGCAGCTTGGCCAACGCCGCTCCATCCCATACGCTGATAACGATATTCGAATATCTGCCGACGTCCGCACTGTTTGGCGTTCCGTAAAGCCTGCCGGTCGTCGAATCGAATGACGCCCATGACGGTTTATTACCGATGGAGAACGCTAGCGTGTCGCCATCTGAATCTGCTGCGGATGGCTGGAAAAAATATGCGTTGCCGGCAGTCGCTGTCGTTTGAGCCGTGCCTCTGATCGTGGGCGCTGAGTTGGCAGACGGGGGTTGCGTCGGTGGTGTCGGAGGAGCGACCGGAGGCGGCGGCGGCACAACGGGCGGCTGTACGTTGCCCAGCGAGGCGATAGCGACGTTATACATGCTATAGCCCATCTCGTTTCCACCGAGGGTGACCGCACCGGCCGGGAAGTTTTTAGTGTAGATATCGGTCTGGATGCTGTCGCCATTCCAATGGTCGGTCGTTTTCGTCCAATCGGCCAGCCACCCCGGGAGCACGGGCGTCCGCGAGTCAAAGGCCACAAAAACCGCAACGGGCCGGTCCACGGTAAATGAGATGGCGTTCGCGTCGCTCACGAACTTGTCATCGTTCGCAGTTCTCAGGAAGTCCAGCCCTTCATACGGGGCGGGAATGTCTCCGAATACAAAGCTGCGGTCCACGAATGCCTGTGCGCCGTCCAGCAGTTCTGCCCATACGTATTGCTGTGGCATCGTCATGGTGACGACGATGCCGTCCGAAATATTCCCGGCGACAGTCAGGTCGAAACTCTGCAGCGAGGAAGAAACCTGGCCATCGTCGACCGAAATGACAATGCCGGTTGTCGTCCCGATCGCGCTGACGTCTGCGGTGCCCGAGAGCTTTCCGGTGCGGGTATCGAACTCCGCCCACGCAGGCTTGTTCGAAATTGAGAAAGAAAGCGGGTCGAGATCCGGATCGACGGTTCCCGGTGTGAACGAATACGGGGTGCCGGCCGCAACGACCGTCGCTGGGGTTCCGTAGATAACCGGCGCGTAATTCGCCGGATTCGCTGGCGCCGGATTCGCTGGTGCCGGATTCCCGGGAGCCGGATTCCCGGGAGCCGGGTTCACTGGTACTGAGTTGGGCGGAATGCCCGAATCAATGGGGTCTTCGAGTTCATTCGCCGGAACGGGCCCGGACCCGCCGCTGCCGCAAGCACTCAGAAACGCCACCAACAGAAAACAACTGCTGCGAAGCAGCAGTTCGAGCCCTTTGAAATTCATTGATAAACGAACCAACAACAAAAACGTCGTGGAGTCTAACCGTGGGTCTTGTCAGCGCAAGTATTCGGCGTTGAGATTGAAGATGGGGTGCCGGCCGGCGCATGTGTGTGCGGAGAATGAATTGCTGATACCAAATCAATTCCCAGATACGGGCTTAGATCTCAACCGTTTATACGGGACAGGATACAGTGCTTTAGTGTCGCTTTTTCGATCGCTCTTTAAGGTTTGCCATGCCCAGAAGACGTCATCGTGCCG
>JBLYYV010000292.1:0-20943 GCA_048550095.1 Gammaproteobacteria bacterium | reverse complement strand
GCGGAGTGACTTCTAAAACTCGCCACTATTGCGTCAAGGGGATTCCGGCAACCGCTTCCGAGACCGTGGGCGGCAGGGACGCCGCCCTCGAGCCTACATGGATGTATTCACGGCGTGTCTCGGAAGCGGTTGCCGGAATCCTCAAGGGCAAGGACGTAATCGCGCGAGCCTAAAAGGATGAATTCACGGCGCGTCTCGCAAGCGGTTGTCGGAATCCTCTGGGACTAGATGCCAAATCTAACGAGCATGGAGACTCAGTGAACCCGAAACCCACCATGCCGCGCCCGACTCCGCCGATCGAACCACCACCACGCCAGCAGGAACCCGGAAACCACGCTCACCCCTGCCGCGATGAAAAACAGGCTGCCGGGCACGCTGAAACTATAGGCGTCGAGTTTCGACAGCAGCTCCAACCGCTCTGCCCGCAACTCGACCAACTCCTGCTGCTCGGCTTTGGTCTGCGCCTCGTTTGCGACGATCTCTTTCTCGATTGCGCTGACGCGTGACTCGCGGTCGGCCAGCGACAACTTCAGTGCCTCGAGCTCGGCCAACGCATCGTCCCTGGCCTTCTCGACCTCGGCCAGGACCAGCACGGCCGGCTTGTCCTCGAGCAGGTAGTTCTTCTTGACCCACCCCTCGCGGCCATCCGGAATCTTAACCTTGACGTAATATTGCGTTTCTTCCGTGATCTCGACGCGGTCGCCGCTGGAAATATTCGTGAATGGTCGATCACTGGTATCAGACGCGGCATGCACGCCCAGGCGCAGCTGGTCGGTCACGTATGCCGTCGCCGCGCTGACCGGCGCGACCAGGAACCACTGGATCGCAACGAATCCAACGAAGAAAAAAGCCCGCTTGCTCACCCGCTTGCTCACTGATAATAGACCCATCTCAATAATGCGCTCTGCGCCTCCTCTCCCGGCCCGCGGTGCGCGTCCGTGTCGTTCTGAATCGCGACGACGACAAACTCGCGGCCGGAGCGGCTGCGCACAAACCCGGCCATCGCGAATACATCGTCGAGCCTGCCGGTCTTGATATGCATGCGGCCCGCGAGTTCGGCCTCACGAAACCGCCTGCGCATCGTCCCGTCCATTCCGGACAACGGCAGGGACGACACAAACTCGGCCCTGAAATCGCTCTCGTCCGCGGACAATAGCAAGGTACCGAGGCTGCGAGCCGAGATGCGCGTCACACGCGACAGACCGGCGCCATTGTCGATCCGCAATTCGGGAAAATCCAGCCCCTTGTCGTGCAGGATATCGACGACGGCGCGGCGGCCGGCGTCGACGGTCGCTGGCGGGCCATAGCGCTCCACGCCCATTGTCAGCAACAGGTGGCGCGCCATCACGTTGTTGCTCCACTTATTGACCAGCCGGACGATATCGCCGAGCGCCAGCGAGTCTGCGACGTGGTATGCCTGCAAGGTCTCCGGAACCGGTTCGACGCGCAGCCCGCCCGACAGGACCGAGCCGGACTGCTCCCACAAGGACCTGAAGACGCCATAGGCGAACGATGGGCCGTCGAGCACGGAACGCGACAGTCGATAGCGGCCGCAACGCCGGCTGTATTCGCCGCTGAACACGATGCGCTGCGGCGACGGAAACGCTATCGCGATGCCCCGCTGATAACCGCCGCAGCCGGCGCTCGACAGCTTCAGGCGGTTCGTGATCTCGAGATTTGCGGGCAGCGGCTCCGCGACGACGTCGACGCCTGAGCCGAGCGGGCTCGGGTTGAAAATAAAACTGACCGTCTGGAGATTGACCAGGAAGGCGTCTGGCACGACGTTGTAGCTGCGCCGCGGCTGTCCATCGAAAGCGCCGGTATCACCTGGCGGTACATCGAACCAGGTGTTGTCGACCACGAGATCTCCGTCGATCCGACGGAGTCCCTTTTGCCGCAGCTGATTCAGGAACAACCAGTAGCGTTCGATGACCATGTACGGATCGCCATACCCCTTGATGTACAGATCGCCGTTCAGAACGCCGTCTTGCAACGGGCCACCGAGGTACACCTCGCTCTTCCACTGATAATTTGGCTTGAGTTCTTCGAGTGCCAGGAAAGTCGTCAGTAACTTGATCGTCGACGCCGGATTGCGGGCCAGGTCATCGTTTACGGACAGGAGTGGGGTATTCTTCGCCGTGTCCTGAACGAACACGCTCATGCCGTTCATGGACATGTTGTGTGCTTTCAGAACATCGACGACCGGCTTCGGCAACGCAGCCTCGTCCGCGTGAGCAAAAGCGGTGGCGAGACAACAGACCGCCGCCAGCAGGAAGCCGAGGCATCGTGTCGAAACCGAGTGAAACAGCATTGAAGACCCTAGGAACGCGCGCCCGAGCGATTTTGCCGAATCGGCGCGCCAGAGGTCCAGCGATTCTTGCACTGACGCTGTGCCTGGCGACTGCTTCGGTCTCGCCGGCGATCGCATCCGAAGCGGCGACGAGCGGTTTCGTCATGAGAAACCACGCGCCGTTCGCGGCATTGGTCGGCGTCCCCGGACGCTGGCCCGACACGACCGAGAACTTCTTCGATCTGACGCTGAACGCCTCGAGTCATTCGGCCTCGGAACGCGGCGATGATTCTCGCGTGTTGACGGATGGCGAGACGCACACGCTGACCGGCCGCCTGCAATGGCCGATCGGCAAACGCTTCAGGATCGGCGCGCAACTGCCCTGGATTCAGCATTCGGGCGGATTCATGGACAGCGTGATCGACTCATGGCACGAGGTGTTCGGACTGAACGAAGGCATCCGCCCCCTGCTGGAGCAGGATCAACTGCTGTATATCCTGCAACGCAACAACGTCGATCTCGCGCGCATCGATGACGACGTATCCGGCATCGGCGACATGACGGTCGGGTTGTCGGCCGAGCTCGGCAGCTTCGAACGCCACGCGGAGCCCGGCACGATCTCCGGTTACTTCCAGCGCATTCCCTGGCGCGCAACGCTCAACATCAAACTGCCGACGGGCGACATCGACAAGCTGACGGGGAGCGGCAATACGGACGTCGCCCTCGGACTCGGCTGGCGTTCACCTCCGAAAACCGGCGCCGTGTTTCGCTGGTGGGCGGATGCCGGAGTCGTATTCTCCGGCGGCGTCGATATCGACACGCTGGATACTCAATCGCAGGTCTACTACTACGACACGGCGCTGACCTGGCGAATCTTGCGCAGCCTGGACGCGATCGTGCAGTTCGCCGGCCATTCGTCGCTGTACGACGAAAGCTGGGAGATTCTCGGCGAGCCGTCCGGCCAGATAGCGGTCGGCGGTTTGTGGCATTTCACGCGGAGCTTTTCGCTCCGATTCGGCATCACGGAAGACTTGCTGGCGGAGTCCGCGCCGGACTTCGGTATCGAGATTTCGCTCATCGCCCGACGCTGGTAGGACGAAGTCAGCGCGGCCGTTCGATCCCGAGTGAACGCATGCGGTCCGTCAGGGTGCTTGGCTTGATGCCGAGCAGTTTAGCGGCGCCGTTATCGCCCGAGACGCGCCAGCCGGCAGCCTCCAGGGCAGCGACCATATTCGCGCGGACGTGATCGCGCATCTCCGCATCCGTCAGGAAAGAGGGAGCGCCAGATCGATCTTCGGAATCGTCTCCGGTCACCAGGGGAGAAGACAGCCCCGCGTCGGTCAACGACAGATCGAGACGCAGGTGATGATCGTCCGACAGGATGACCGCGCGCTCGATTACATTTTTCAATTCGCGCACGTTGCCCGGCCAGTCATAGCGGCGCAGCGCGTCCACCTGCTTCTGCGTCAGCGTCATCGGCTCACGGCCGAAGTCGCGACAGATCTGATCGAGCACATGCACCGCGATCATGATGACGTCATCGCCGCGCTCGCGCAGCGGTGGCACCTCGACCGGAAACACACTCAGCCGATAGTAGAGGTCCTCGCGAAACTCGCCGGCTTCGACGGCTTTCTCCAGGTCCTTATTGGTCGCGGCGATGACGCGCACGTCGACGGTCCGCGACTGGTCTTCGCCCACGCGCTCGAACTCCTTCTCCTGCAGAACGCGCAGCAACTTGCCCTGCAACGACAGCGGAATCTCACCGACCTCGTCGAGAAACAACGTGCCGCCATCGGCGAGCTGAAATCGTCCGATCCGGTCCTGATGCGCGCCGGTGAATGCGCCGCGAACGTGACCGAAGAACTCGCTTTCGAACAATTCGTCGGGTATCGACGCGCAGTTGACCTTGACCAGCGGCCCGTCGGCGCGCGCGCTGCGCGCGTGAATGGCGTGCGAGACGAGTTCCTTGCCCGAACCGGTCTCACCGACGATCAAGACGCTCGCCGGCGTATCGGCGACGGCTTCGATCCGCGCCATCATCCTGCGCAACGCCGGGCTGTCGCCGACGATACGCCCAAAATTCATCGCGACGCTGACCTCCTCGCGCAGATAGTCACGTTCCTGCTCGAGCTCGTGGTTCAGCCTGGCGATCTCCTGGTACGCGTCCCGGAGTGCCTCCTCCGCGAGATTCCGATCCGTGACGTCCTTGCTCGCGACAAGCAACGTCCGCGCGCCGGTGATCGGATCGGTCTGCGCCGACGACGACATGACGACGTCGATCACCTCGCCGTTCTTTAAAACCATCTGCCGCGGGACGTTGTTCAGGCCGCCCGCTTCCATGATGCTGCCCAGGCGTCCTTCCGGCATTTGCTCGCGCGACTCTTCCGTAACGAAATCGAGCACGCTGCGGCCGATCACTTCCTCTCGTGCATAACCCATCTTTTCGAGCCAGTGATCACTGACTGCCTTGATGCGACCCTTCTCATCGATCGTATGCAGCATCGCGGGTGTGGATTGGTAACGGTCGCGATACCGGCTGTGCAGGCGATCGTGATCGGATAATTCATTGAACACCGACAGTGAATGCAGGAAACGACCGTCGACGTCGACTTCCGCGATCGTCGTCGCCAGCATCGACACGATCTCGCCGCTACTGGCGACGAACTCGACGGGCACATGATCCAGCTGCCCGGTGCGTCGAAATGCCGGCATATGCTCCTCGCGAATGAGTTTCGCGCTGCCGGGCGTCGCGATATCCATCGGCGACCTGCCATAGAGTTCGTCGCGGCCGTAGCCGAGTCGCTTGATCCACGCGTCGCTGACGTCCGTAAACAGCCCGTCCTCATCCATCATCGAGGCGACGACCGGCAGGTGCTGAAAAAGCCAGGTGTAACGGTCTCTGGTGGGCATGGCCCAGACTATACACGGATTTCCGTGAATTTTCCTCACGGCTTTCCGTAATTCTCGGAATTCCGTGACAGCGTTTACGTGCTAAGTATTTGAAATTATTAGGAACGCGAAGTTGGCACGCTTTCTGCAATAAGGATATCAACTAACAAATGACTTCGGCGCCATCAACAGCGGAATTCACCGCACCGATTGGGGCCGAACCCGCAGGATACCAGGTAGAACAGAAATGAAAGACTTCATCATCAAGCGCTTCGCACTGGCGGCCCAGGTCACCATCGTGATCGCGCAGGTCGCAGCCATCGTCTACGCATTGGACGCCAAGGCCAGCGACACGTCACCCGAAGTGCTGGCGCAGGAAGTGACCGACTATCGCGTCGAGATCCAACAGCGCGCAGGCGGCGCCGTCAAGATGACGCAGGCGGATATCGCCAGTCAGCTTGCGACCAAATTGAACAACGAAGAACCGAGCTCTGTCCGGCTCGCTGCAGACCCCACGGGCAATCGCGGCTAACGGCCGCGCACGGTCAGCGCGGCGGAACAATCCTCCCCGCCCGCGCTGCCGCAACGATTGGCGTAGCCATGGAGGTGTCGGATCCCCCCCCCTTTGCTCCGACACGCGTCACAGGCGATAGCCATCGATAGCAGCGTCCTTCCCCCTTGGGCCGCTGCATCTCTTCAGGGGGCGGCGCGACATCAGCAATTGATGGTCGCGTCGTCGCCTGATTCTTTTCTGACCCGTATCAGTCGCCGCCCAGGTTTTGCCTCAGGAAGGCTGTCGTTCGCTCCCACGCGTCTGCCGCCGCGACCGGGTCGTACGCCATGCCAGACGGATTAGAGAATGCGTGTTTGGCGCCGGCGTAGATCTTGATATCGACCTCTTTACCAAGATTCTTCATCGCCGTCTCGAATGCGTCGACGGTCTCGAGCGGAATGATCGGATCGTTCTCCGCGAAGTTGCCGAGCACCGGCATCGCCAGCGACGCAAGCTGAGCCTCGTCCGTTACGACTGTCCCGTAATAGATAACGGCGGCATCCAGCTCGTCGGGCAACAGGAGTGCTGTCCGCAACGACCAGCGCCCGCCAAGACACCAACCGATCGAACCGATCCGCGGCGCGCCGACCGCTCCGTCCAGATAACCATAGGCCTGCCGCAGGTTCTCATCGGCGCTCGCCTGATTCTCTGTGAGCTTGCTCATCAGCTTCATCGCGTCCTTCGGCACTGCAGCGACCGCGCCGTCATACAGGTCGACCGCGAGTGCCACGTAGCCCTCGCCCGCCAGCCGATCGGCAGCGCGGCGAATGTTGTCGTTCAGGCCCCACCATTCGTGGATTACGATGACGGCCGGCAATCCTTCGCCGCCACTCGACGGCCGCACGAGATAACCCTGTAACTCGCGGCCATCGACTGACCCGTAAACGACGTCATCGCCGACGACCTTCATCCGCGGAGCTGTCGTCGCAGCGGGTGTGGCAACCGGCTCGTCGTGGCGATGCGCGTCGGCGGTTGCCGACAACTCGTCGTCTTGCGCGCTTGCACCGCTGATGACACCCACACAGGCGAACGACGCAACGCATATCTTCAGCAATCGGCTCATATCAATCTCCACGCTGTTCAGCTTGTCTTCCTGGCCAGCACATAGACGGAGTCGCCATCGGCCATCTTGGCGTGCCGCCCGATATCGAGAATCTCGAAATCACCTTCCAGCATCGTCTCGAGCTCCTGCTCCGTATGCTGAAACAATCGAAGGTCGCCATATTCCTGTTCCTCGCGGCCATACCAGAACGAGTGCAGCATGAGTCCGCCCGCGTTGAGCACCTCGCGCTGCCGCGAAAAGGAGGCGCTCAATTCGTCGCGTGTCAGGTGTATCAGCGCCTTGTTCGAGAAAATCGCATCGAATTTCTGATCGGTCTCCAGGGTTCTGGCATCCAGATGCAGCAGGTGCGCGCTGTCGTTGCGCAGACGATAAAGCCGCAGAAACTCCTCCGAGTAGTCCGAACCGACGACGTCAAAGTGGCGCGCCAGCAGATCGAAGTCCTTGCCCGGGCCGATGCCGATCTCGAGAACACGCGAACCTTCGGGCAACGCCTCAACCAGCTTGTCCACCAGCATGCTGCCGTCGTGGCTCGGAGTGAACTTGATATAGCTCTCGACATTCTTCTTGTCGTCGTAATAGCCCATGTCGATCTCTTTTTTTTGCAGGCGAAAGGTCAGTTCAATGCTGGATCGTTTCGAGTTCGGTCAACAGGCATTCACGATCGAAGCGCTCCTTCAGCATGCGCACGAGTATACGATCCGGGGCCGGTTATCCAGACGTCGGTGGCGCCCATCATCCGGTCGTGTTTCGTGTCGAAACGGCGCGCACCACGCGGAGCGACGCAAGAACAGCGAGCAGCAGGCCAAAAGCCGAGGCGAGTAGCGTCTGACTCCCGGCTGCATTGTCGTCGTCAGGCTATCGGTAGCCGTCCTGCAGCGCCTGCAGCACCTCGCTGCCGGGGCACAGTTCGGCATGATCGATGGTCGACAATGGCGCGTCGCAAACCTGGCTGATCTCATGCATTTCCTGAATGCTGTCGTCGCAATACAGGATGCCGGTCACGATCTCACCGGCCTGCTGATGCCGCTCGAGATACTCATAGACCGCCGCGCGATCGGTCGGGTGATAACCCGGGTCGATCTTACGCAGAAGAATCTGGCTGCCGTCATGGAGCTGAACCGGCAGCGCCTCGCCCACACGATACTTCGCGACGATTTCCTCGGCGGGCGGAATATAGTCCGCCTGCACCGCGGGATGGAAATGCTGTCGCGTGTATTCGTAGCTCTTCGTCGATCCCGCATGATCGTTGAAGGTAACGCAGGGCGAGATGACGTCGATCACCGCGAAACCCTTGTATTTCAGGCCGGCCTTGATCAACGGCACCAGCTGTTCCTTGTCGCCGGAAAAACTCCGCGCGACGAAACCGGCCCCCATGGAGATCGCCATGCGGCATGGGTCGATCGGCGGCTGCTGATTCGCCGCGCCCTTCTTGGCCGTGCTGCCGAGATCGGCCGACGCCGAGAACTGACCCTTCGTGAGCCCATAGACGCCGTTGTTCTCGATCATATAGAGCATGTTCACGTTCCGGCGTAACGCGTGACAAAGCTGGCCGAGCCCAATCGACAGGCTATCGCCGTCGCCGGAGACGCCGATGTAGGTCAGCTGGTGATTGGCCGCATTAGCGCCGGTCGCGACCGACGGCATGCGACCGTGTACGGTGTTGAACCCGTGCGACTGGCTCATGAAATACGCCGGGGTTTTCGAAGAGCAGCCGATGCCGCTCAGCTTGGCCATTCGATGCGGCTCAATATTCAGTTCGAATGCTGCCTGCACGATCGCGCCGGTGACCGAATCATGTCCACAACCGGCACACAGCGTGGACATGCCGCCTTCGTAATCCCGGACGGTCAGACCGAGCTCATTTCTCGGGGCATTCGGATTGATGACTTTCGGCTTGCGAATAAAACTCATGCCGCCACTCCTTTGGCCATGTCCGCGCTGATCGATTCAACGATGCCACTCGCCGTGATCGGCAATCCGTTGTAATAAAGCAGCGAACTCAGCTTGCTCTGCTCGACCGACGTCTCGAGCAATAGCAGACCTTTCAGCTGCGCATCACGATTCTGCTCGACGACGTAGACGCGATCATGCGCATCCATGAATTCCTGCACTTCATCGGTGAACGGAAAAGCCTTGACGCGCAGGTAGTTGACGCCGATGCCTTTCTCGCTGAGATGATGGCGCGCTTCGACGACCGCATCGTGGCAGCTGCCGACAGTCAGAATACCGATGCGGTTCTTCTCGGAATACTCGACCACCGGCTTCGGCACATACGTCTTTGCCGTCTCCCACTTGCGCCGCAGTCGGTCGACGACTTCCTGGTACTCCTGCGCGTCCTCGGTATACGCGCCGTACATGTTGTGGCCGGAGCCGCGCGTGAAGTAGGCGCCCTTCGGGTGTTCGCCGGGGAACGTCCGGTACGGAATCGCGTCGGAATCGACATCGAGGTAACGATGGAAGGACTCCATTTTTTCGAGATCGTCGGCGCTCAGCACCTTGCCGCGATCGGGCCGGAAGTTATCGTCCCACTCCAGATCGTGGATCATCCAGTCGTTCATGCCGATATCGAGATCGGTCAGCATGATTACCGGCGTCTGTAAACGCTCCGCCAGGTCGAAAGCGTCGACGGCGAGGTAGAAGCATTCCTCCGGATTGGCGGGGAACAACAACACGTGACGCGTGTCGCCATGAGAGGCATAGGCGCACGACATGATGTCGGCCTGTTGCGTGCGGGTTGGCATGCCGGTCGACGGGCCGCATCGCTGCACGTCGATCAGCACGGCCGGAATCTCCGCGAAGTAGCCGTAACCCAGCAATTCGTTCATCAACGAGATGCCCGGGCCGCTCGTCGGGGTGAAGGCGCGCGCGCCGTTCCAGCCGGCACCCAGCACCATACCCATGGCGGACAACTCGTCCTCGGCCTGAATGATGCAGAAATTGCGCTTCCCCGATTCCTTGTCGACGCGATAGCGTTCGCAAAACCCGGTAAACGCGTCCATGACCGAGGTCGATGGCGTGATCGGATACCATGCGCCGACGGTTGCGCCGGCATAGACGCAACCCAGCGCCGCCGCAGTGTTGCCGTCGATCATGATGTGGCCCGATGTCTTGTCCATCGGTTTTGCGGTGAACGGCAGCGGGCAGGTGAAATTTTCCCTGGCGTAGTTGTAGCCGAGGTTGATCGCGATCTCGTTCGCCTCCAAAAGATGCGCCTTCTTCGCGAATGTCTTTTGCAGGGAATCGCGAATGACGTCCTTGTCGATATCGAGCAACGCTGCGACGGCACCGACGTAGGCGACGTTCTTCATCAACACGCGCGACCGCGCCGTGTCGAAGTGCTCGTTGCACATTTTTGCAAGTGGAATACCGACGATATTGATGTCATCACGGTCGAGCAGCTTCGTCCGGGGCCACGTCGAGTCGTATACGAGGTAACCGCCGGACGCCACGTCGACGAGATCTTTGTGATAGGTCTCGGCGTTCATCGCGATCATGATGTCGATGCGCCCGGATCGCGCGAGGTAACTGTCGCCCGTCACCCGAATCTCGTACCAGGTCGGCAGCCCCTGGATGTTGGACGGGAAATAATTCTTGCCGACCACGGGAATACCCATGCGAAAGAAAGACTTCATCAGCAGCGCATTGGCGCTTGCCGATCCCGTGCCATTCACGTTCGCGATCCGAATCGTAAAATCGTTGTCTCTTGGTCCCATGCTCATAGCAGGTCGTGCTTGATTACCGTTTGTTCAAAATTTTGGGGAGCGGCCAGCGTGCAGCAGGCCGTCAAGATCAGGATTCATCACCGTTGTTCTTAGTTAGTGGCCTCAGGTGCCCCACTGCCTGGCGATTTCCACCGGATTCGGCGGAGTCTCGTCCTTCGCATACGGGACAGCGAGCGTGAACTTCTGCATGTCCCAGGCCGCCGTCGGGCAGCGCTCGGCGCATAGTCCACAATGCACGCAGAGATCCTCGTCCTTGACCATGACCCGGCCGGTTTGCGGCAGATCCGCGGATACCAGCAGGTCCTGCTCGAGATTGAGCGCGGGCGCACTCAGCCGGGAACGCAGGTCGGCTTCCTCGCCGTTATGGGTGATCGTCAGGCAATTGACCGGGCAAATATCCACGCAGGCGTCGCACTCGATACACAGCTTTTCCGTGAATACGGTCTGAATGTCGCAATTGAGGCAACGTTCTACTTCTTCCGCCGCCTGCTCGGCACTGAAACCGAGCTCGACTTCCAGATCCAGGTTCTTGAAGCGCTCCTTCAGACTCATGTGCGGCACAATCTCGCGCTCCGACCCGTCATAGTCGTTGCTGAACGCCCACTCATGGATGCCCATCTTCGTACTCGACAAATGCATGCCGTCTTTGAGCCGGTCGGTGACGTCCCGGCCCTGGCAGTGATTGTGAATCGAGATCGCGGCCTGGTGACCATGCTCTACGGCCCAAATGATGTTCTTCGGGCCGAACGCCGCGTCGCCGCCGAAAAATACGCCTTCACGGTCTGACTGGAACGTCGTCGCATCGACGACCGGAACATCCCACTTGTCGAACTCGATGCCGAGATCGCGCTCGATCCACGGAAAAGCGTTGTCCTGGCCGATCGCTAGGACGACGTCGTCGCAGGGAATAATCGTCTCGCCGGTGACGCGCTGCTCCGTGATCCTGCCGTTATCGTCGATCTCGTACTCCATCAACTCGAAGGTCATGCCGACGAGCTTGCCGTCCTCGATGACAAAATTCTTCGGCGAATGGTTGACGATGATGTCGACGTTCTCTTCCTCGGCATCCTCGAGCTCCCAGTCGGATGCCTTGAAGAAATCGCGCGGCTTGCGCGCCATGACCTTGACGCTCTTCGCGCCGAGGCGCAGCGAGCTGCGGCAGCAATCCATCGCAGTATTGCCGACGCCGATGATCAATACGTTCTCGCCGATGCTGTCCGTATGCTCGAATGCGATCGACTCGAGCCAGTCGATGCCAATATGAATGTGCTCCGGGTCATCGTAGCGACCGGGAATCTCCAGGTTCTTGCCTTTCGGCGCGCCGCTGCCGACGAAGACCGCGTCGTAACCCTCATCGAGCAGCGATGCCATGCTCTCGACCGGCGTCCCGAGGCGCAGATCCACGCCCATGTCGACGATCATCGCAATCTCTTCGTCGAGGACCTCGGCTGGCAGCCGGAACGCCGGGATGTTCGTGCGCATCAGGCCGCCCGGGATATCCTGGGCTTCGTAAATCACGACTTCGTAGCCGAGCGGCATCAGATCGTTTGCGACTGCGAGGGACGCACAGCCCGCGCCGACGCATGCCACGCGCTTGCCGTTCTTTTGGTCGGGCGCCGTTGGCAACCGGTCCGAGATATCGTCGCGCAGATCGGCCGCGACGCGCTTCAGTCGACAGATCGCGACCGGCTTTTCCTCTACTCGACCGCGACGGCACGCCGGTTCGCAGGGCCGATCACAAACGCGCCCGAGAATACCGGGGAACACATTGGTCCGCCGATTGAGCATGTATGCGTCGGAGAATCGCCCCTGGGCGATCAGTCGAATATATCCGGGAACGTCCGTATGCGCGGGACACCCTTTCTGGCAGTCGACAACTTTGTGGTAGTAGTCCGGATTGCTGGTATCCGTAGGCTTCATCTGTCTGCTTGCCTTGAAAGCGCCATGAACGACTCGGGAACTCTTGTACTTGCGGCCGAGTATGAAGCGGAATCAACTAAAAAAAAAGACGTGAGACTGGGGATTTCCCATGATTTCATCGATTTGCATGGACCCGCAGCGTATCGACGTCCGAACTCGAAAAGTGACGGCTTGAGTGACCGCAGAGCTTGCCGCGCAGTGCGGGTTATTATGTTTACCGGAAAGCTCAGCGCCCGGCGCATTCCAGCCGCTGACCCGGGATCGCCCCGGTCAACTGCCCGTCCTGCCAGGCGACGACGCCGTTCACGAGTGTCGCCACGATTGACGCACGGAACCGATAACCCTCGAATGGCGACCAGCCACACTTGTAGAGAATGCTCTCGCGCGTGACGTCCGTCCCACCTTCGGGATCCACGAGGACGAGGTCCGCCCAGTATCCCTCCCGGATATAACCCCGCTCGGCGATGCCGAACAGCTCGGCGACGGCGTGGCTCGTCTTGGAAACGATCGTCTCCAGCGACAAGCGCTGCTCATGAACGTGCTCGAACAGGCTCAGCAATGCATGCTGCACGAGCGGCAGCCCCGCAGGCGACGAGAAATAAGGGTTCGCCTTCTCCTCCGCCAGGTGCGGCGCGTGATCCGTCGCGATTACGTCGATCCGGTCGTCGCGAATCGCGGCCAGCAGGGCGTCGCGATCGGCGGTGGTCTTGATCGCGGGATTGCACTTGATGCGCGCGCCGAGCTCGGCGTAGTCGGTCTCGTCGAAGAACAGGTGATGCACACAGGCTTCAGCGGTGATCTTCTTGCCCGACACCGGTCCGGGCTCGAAGAGCTCCATCTCGCGCGCGGTCGTCAGGTGCAGGACGTGCAGCCGGGCGTCGTTGCGGCGCGCCAGGTCGACCGCATACGCAGACGATTTGTAGCAGGCTTCGGCCGACCGGATGGCCGGGTGCTCGGACATCGGCACGTCGTCGCCATACGTTTCCCGGGCGGCCTGTTCGTTGGCCGTAATCATCGGCGAGTCCTCGCAATGCGTTGCGATAAGCATCGGCGCATCTGCGAACAGATGCTCGAGGGCCTGTTCGTCATCGACCAGCAGATTGCCGGTCGACGCCCCCATGAAACACTTGATCCCGCAGGCGTCGCCGGGCTGCAGCGCCCGAATCTCGTCGATGTTGTCGTTGGTCGCGCCGAAATAGAACGCATAGTTGGCGCGCGAACGGCCGGCCGCGCGCGCATACTTATTGGCGATCGCGGCACGATCGGTCGTCGGCGGACTGACGTTGGGCATTTCCATATAGCTCGTAATGCCGCCAGCGACCGCTGCCGTGGATTCCGTATAGATATCGCCCTTGCGTGTCAGGCCGGGCTCGCGGAAATGCACCTGGTCGTCGATAAACCCCGGCAGCAGCAGCTTGCCGTCGGCATCCAGAACGGCGGCCCCCTCGGGCACGGCCAGGCTCGCGCCGATCCGCTCAATACGCCCATCACTGATCAGCACGTCACCTTCAGCAATGCGACCCTCGTTAACGATTCGCGCATCCTTGATAACGAGAGCATTCATAGATTCAACCTGGTCGCTGAAAAAACGCCGGAGCAAGGCAGACCAGCGCGTGGATTTAATGGCTTTCTTTCGCCCGGCGATACTCGACCGCGGGCCCGCCAAGTATACTCGCCCGTTCAAGGAGGTCACCCTGCATGCGTCCGTCGAAGTTTCCGTCCGCCCGAATATTTATACTCTTGTTAATGCTCGTCGGCCCGCCCGCGATGGCCGCCGACGCAACCGATCTCACGATTCCCTACGAAACATTCGTCCTCGACAACGGCCTGACGGTGATCGTCCACGAAGACCGCAAGGCGCCGATCGTGGCCGTCAACGTTTGGTATCACGTCGGTTCCAAGAACGAGGTGCCGGGACGCACGGGGTTTGCGCACCTGTTCGAACACCTGATGTTCCAGGGGTCCGAGAACTTCGACGATGAGTACCTGGCCTTTCTGGAACAGCTCGGTGCGACATCCCTGAATGCGACCACCTGGTTCGACCGCACGAACTACTTTCAGAATGTACCCAAGAACGCGCTGGATACGACGCGGTGGCTCGAATCGGACCGCATGGGCCACTTCGTCGGCGCGATCACGCAGGACAAACTCGACGAACAACGCGGCGTCGTGCAGAACGAGAAACGCCAGTCCGACAACCAGCCGTATGGAAAGGTCTGGGAGATCATGCTGAAGCGGCTGTTCCCGCCGGAGCACCCGTATTCGTGGGAGACCATCGGCTCGATGGAAGACCTCAACGCGGCAACCCTCGACGATGTCCGCGACTGGTTCGAGACCTACTACGGCCCGACTAACGCCGTCATCGCGATTGCCGGTGACGTCGACACGGCGGAGGTCGTGGCGAAGGTCGAGCACTATTTCGGGGATATTGCGCCGGGCCCGCCGCTATCGAAGCCGCGAGAGTGGATACCGACGCACACCTCCGAGCGACGCCAGATTATCCAGGACCGGGTGCCGCAATCCCGCGCCTATATGGCATGGACGGGCCCACAATGGGGTACGGCGGAAGCCAGCTACCTGGCGTTGGCCGCCAGCATCCTGTCGTCCGGCAAGAATTCCCGGTTGTACGAGCGCCTCGTCTACACGGACCAGTCCGCAACCGACGTCGTGGTCGCGCCGCTGGCGCTGGAAATTTCCGGGATCACCTACCTGATCGCATCGGCGCAACCGGGCACTGAAATCGGCGAGGTCGAGAAGACGATCCGCGAGGAACTCAATCGCTTCGCGGCCAAGGGCCCGACCCGGAAGGAACTGGAGCGAGCGAAAATCGGATCCCGCGCCAGTTTCGTGCGCGGCATCGAGCGCATCGGCGGCAGCAGCGGCAAGGCCGGGGTGCTGGCGCGCAACATGGTCTATGGCGGTTCGCCGGACCGTTATCTCGAGACGCTCGCGACGATCGAGTCGGCCACCGCAGACGATGTGCGGCGTGCCGCCGAGAAATGGCTGGGCTCGAACGCCTTTGTCATCGAGGTGCAGCCGTATCCGTCACTGCAGGCACAAGCCGACGGCGCCGATCGAAGCAGCGTGCCCGAGCCGGGCGCGTTCCCAGACGTCGGATTTCCCGGCTTCTCGCGCTCGCGCCTGAATAACGGCATGGAAGTTTTGCTGGCGGAGCGTCCGGGTGCGCCGGTCGTGAATCTGTCGCTCGTGCTGGACGCCGGCTATGCATCCGATCAATTCGCCGAGATTGGCACGGCCAGCCTCGCGATGTCGATGCTGGACGAAGGCACGCGCAAACGAACTTCGCTCGAGATCGCCGATGCGCTGGCGATGCAGGGGGCCAATCTCGGTGCCGGGTCAAACCTCGATGTGTCCTACGTGCAACTGTCGGCGCTGCGATCGCGCCTCGACGAGTCACTCGATATCTTCGCCGACGTCGTTCTGAATCCGGTGTTCCCGGAGAACGAACTGGAACGGTTGCGGCGCATCGCACTGGCGCGCATTCAGCAGGAACAGACCCGCCCGATGTCGATGGCGCTGCGCATCCTGCCGAGGTTGATGTACGGGCCCGATCACCCCTATGGCCAGCCCCTGACCGGCAGCGGCACGCCGGAATCGGTGCAGGCCATTTCGCGCGACGACGTCGTCGCGTTTCACGACACGTGGTTCCGGCCGAACAACGCAACGCTGATCGTCGTAGGCGACATCGGTAAAGACGACCTGACCACGACACTCGAAGAACTGTTCGGCGACTGGCAGCCCGGCGAGTTTCCGGACAAGAATCTCGGCGCAACGACGCCATCACTCGACGCGGGTGTGGCGTATGTGCTGGACCGGCCGGACGCGGATCAATCGATCATCTTCGCCGGACAGCTCATCCCGCCGCAGTCGAACCCGGACGAACTCGCGATTCAGGCCGCCAATCGAATCCTGGGAGGCCAATCGTCCGCGCGCGTGAACATGAATCTGCGCGAGGACAAGGGCTGGTCGTATGGCGCTTTCAGCGCCATCGTCGGCGCCCGCGGAGAGCGGCCGTTGCTCATCTATGCGCCGGTGCAGACGGACAAGACGGGAGCATCGATCGCCGAAATCAGAAATGAAGTCGCGGCGTTCATCGGCGACGAGCCGCCGACGCCCGACGAGCTGGATCTCGTCAAAGACAGCCAGACGCTCTCGCTGCCCGGCCGCTGGGAAGCAAGCGGCGACGTGCTGGGCTCGCTGGGCGAACTCGTGCGTTACGGTCTCCCGGATGACTACTGGTCGACCTTCGCGGCGCGCATCAAAGCCCTCGACCTGGCGAACGTCACTGACGTCGCCAGGTCCGTCGTAGAACCCGCAGAGATGCTGTGGGTCGTCGTCGGCGACCGCGCGAAGATCGAGGCAGAACTCGAGGGGCTGGGCTTCGCGGAGATTCGGCTGATCGATTCGGAAGGCCGGCCGGCCGGCGCGAATTAGCGGCATGAACGCGGGGCGCGACAACCGCTTCTTCTATGGCTGGTATGTCGCCGCAACCTGCCTGCTGGTCTATCTGTTTACCAACGGGATGTCGATCTTCGTTCCGCAGAACCTGTTTCCGCGCTTCATGGAGACGTTCGCGGCCACCGAAGGCGAAGTGAGCCGCACGGTCGCCGTCATGTTCCTCGTCACGATGTTCCTGGCGCCGTTTGGCGGTGCCTTGATCGATCGCTTCGGTCCGATCCGCGTGATCCGCATCGGCCTGATCGTCATGGCGATCTGTTTCACGGCCTACCCGTTCGCGCAATCAATCCAGCAACTCATCGTGATTCACCTGGGCCTAGGCTTCGGGCTCGTGCTGGGCGGCCTGCTCGTCAACGTCGTGATCCTGTCGAACTGGTTCGTCCGGCGGCGCGGCGCGGTCGTCGGGCTGCTCGCATCCATGTCGAGCCTGGGCGGTTTCATGCTGCCGATCCTGATCTCACCATTGGTCACCTCGCCCGAGTACGGCTGGCGCTGGGGTTACGCCACGCTGACCGCCGCATTCTGGTTACTTGCGCTGGTGCCGGGGTTCCTCATTCTCAAGAACTCGCCGGCCGACGTCGGTCAGTATCCCGACGGCGACGCGGCGCCTGCCGGGGCAGCGGGCGATGCCGCCGGCGACGAGCTCGAAGGCGTATCGTTCTCGACTGCGCTGAAGTCACGCACGATCTATGTGCTCGCGATCGGGTCGTCGTGCCTGTGGTTTACTTTTCAGGGCATCAACAGCCAGATTCAGATCTTCCTCGAGCTCGAGGCAGGCCTGTCACCCGTCGGCGCGACGCGCCTGTATGCCAGCATCTTCGGCTTCAGTGTCGCCGGGAAATTTATCTTCGGCGCATTAAGCGACCATTTCCCGGAGCGCTACGTCATGCGTGCGTCAAGCACGCTGTTGCTGATCGGCTGCCTGTCGATTTTCACGTTTGACGCCGGTGCATTCGGCCTGACCAACAACGTGTATCAGCTCGTCGCGTTCACCGTGTTGTTCGGCCTGGGCTACGGCGGTTCGTTTACGATGATTCAGCTCGTCGCCGTCGAGAGCTTCGGCCGCCGCTCACTGGGCAAACTGCTCGGTATCATCATCGGCATCGACAGCTTTGGCGGCATGCTCGGCACCATCCTGCCGGGTCAGATGAAGACGGCGACCGGGAGTTACCTGTTTCCGTTTACGGTCGTCAGCATCGTCGCGTTCGCCGCCCTGCTCAACGTGCTGCTGATCAAGCCCGTACCGGCGGCACCGCGCGACACCGACGACGACCCGGGGGAGCCGGCCCCGACCCCTTGAAAGCCCGTTGCATCTATGCAAAATACCGCGATTCGACTGATCGATCGCAGTACTGACACCTGTCAATCCTCGCGGAAATCGGAATGATCAAAGCGAATGCGTTAACAAAAACCTACGGCTCGCTGACGGCGGTCGACGACATCTCGTTCAAGGTGCAGCCCGGCGAGGTGCTCGGTTTTCTCGGCCCGAACGGCGCGGGCAAGTCCACGACGATGCGCATGTTCGCCGGGTTCGTCGAACCGACTTCGGGCGACGCGGAAATCTGCGGTTATTCGATTCAGCGACAACCGACCGATGCGAAGCGCTGCCTCGGCTACCTGCCGGAAGGTGCGCCGTCCTACGGCGAGATGACCCCGCGGGACTTTCTCGAATTCATCGCGCGCATCCGCGGCATGTCCGGCGCCGAAAAGCGCGCCCGTATGGAAGATGTCATCGAACAGCTGCACATCGACAAGGTGCTGGATCAGACCATTGACACGTTGTCGAAGGGCTTCAAGCGTCGCGTCGGCATCGCGCAGGCAATCCTGCACAATCCTCCGGTGCTGATCATGGACGAACCGACGGATGGCCTAGACCCGAACCAGAAGCATGAGGTCCGCGAACTCATCCAGTCGATGTCGGCCGACAAGATCATCGTGATCTCGACGCACATCCTGGAAGAAGTCGATGCCGTTTGTAACCGAGCGATTATCATCGCCAACGGCCGCATCATCGCCAACGAAACGCCCGAGTCTCTGATCAACCGTTCGCGCTTTCACAACGCCGTGACCATTCGCTTCAGCCGCGCAGCCGAACTGCAGGCCATCGGCAGCGAGATCAATCGGCTCGAAGACGTCGACCACATCGAGATCGACGAAAAGCATCGCTCCCTGACCGCGTTCCCGGCGGGCGAGAACCCGATCCTGCGTCCGATCAGCGACCTGAGCTGGCAGAGGTCCTGGCCGGTCGAGCAACTCCACCTCGAGTCGGGCCGCCTGGATGAGGTATTCCGCTCGATTACGGCGGCGGAGGCGCTGACATGAGTGCAACGCGAGCGATTGCACAACGCGAGTTGCGAGCGTACTTCGCCACGCCCCTCGCTTACGTGTTCCTCGTGATCTACCTGGCACTGATCGGCGTGTTCACCTTCTACCTCGGCGGATTCTTCGAGCGCGGCCAGGCAGACCTGGCGCCGTTTTTCAATTTCCACCCGTGGCTATACCTGTTCCTCGTCCCCGCGATCTCGATGCGCCTGTGGGCCGAGGAGCGCAAGTCGGGCAGCATCGAGCTGCTGATGACGCTACCCGTTACGATGGGCCAGGCGGTACTCGGCAAATTTCTGGCCGCGTGGTGTTTCGTGGGTGTCGCACTGGCCCTGACGTTCCCGATCTGGCTGACGGTCAACTATCTCGGCGACCCCGACAACGGCGTCATTCTGACGGCCTACATCGGCAGCCTGCTGATGGCCGGCGCCTTCCTCGCCATCGGCGCATGTATCTCCGCGGCCAACCGCAACCAGGTCGTCGCCTTCATCATTACCGTGGTCGTCTGCTTCGCCTTCCTGCTGAGCGGCTTTCCGCTGGTACTCGATTTCTTCTCGGGCTGGGCGCCACAGGGCCTGGTCGACGCGATCGCGGGCCTGAGCTTCCTGACACACTACAACGCGCTGAGCCGCGGCGTGCTGGACCTGCGCGATATCGTCTACTTTCTGCTCGTCATCGCCGCATGGCTGTATGCCAACGCCATTGTGCTCGACATGAAGAAGGACGGGTGACGTGAATACGACCGCAACTCCTTCGACGAAAGCGTTGTTCGGCCGGGTCGGCCTGGTGATCGTCGCCGTCGTATTCATCGTGGCGGTCGCGCTCAGCAACACCCTGTTCCGCGGCATGCGTGTCGACCTCACCGAGAACGGCCTGTACACGTTGTCCGACGGAACCCGGAACATCCTTGGCGACATCGCCGAACCCATCAACCTGTATTTTTTCTACTCGGACCGGGCGACCGCCGAGATGCCGTACATCAGGACGTACGCCGGGCGCGTAAAAGAGATTCTCGACGAGTTCGCGGAATACGCCGACGGCAAACTCAACGTGGCGGTCATCGACCCGCTGCCGTTCTCGGAAGACGAGGATCGCGCCGCGGAGTTCGGGCTGCAGGCCGTCAACGCCGGCGGGTCCGCGGAGCCCATCTACATGGGCATCGCCGGCACGAACAGCGTCGACGACGAAGAGACCATCCCGTTCCTCGACCCGGCAAAGGAATCTTTCCTCGAGTACGACATCGCCAAACTGATCGACACGCTCGCCCGGCCCGAGCGGCCGGTCATCGGGCTGATCAGCGGCCTGCAGATGGACGGCGGCTTCGAACCACGCACGCAACGGCCAGGCGAACCCTGGGTCATGCTGACGCAGATCGAGCAACTGTTCGACGTGCGCCGCCTGCCGACGACTGCAAACGAATTCGACGAAGACATCGCCGTGCTGATGGTCGTGCACCCCAAGGCCCTTAGCGACGCGACGCTATATGCAATCGATCAGTTCATCATGCGCGGAGGACACGCCTTGTTGATGGTCGATCCGTATGCCGAGATCGACATGCCGACGCCGGACCCGAACAACCCGGCCGCGGCAATGATGGCGAGCCGCGCTTCGAACCTGAACCGGTTGACCGAGGCCTGGGGCGTGTCGACCTCGACCGATCAGTACGTCGCGGATGAGAAATTCGCGTTGACGATCTCGGGCATGG
>JBLYYV010000291.1:0-10761 GCA_048550095.1 Gammaproteobacteria bacterium | reverse complement strand
GTGCGCAGGCTCCGAGCATCGCGCCACCGGCGGCGACGCCGCCGGCCTTGATCAGGGAATCCATCATCTCGCGCCGGGAGCGCGGCTTGGTCAGCCAATTGTTGTTCACAGGAGGTCTCCGCTCGATTTCTTCGTGTGCGGTTGTTTTAGACGAAAGCGCGGCAGATTGCCAGCAGCGGCCGCAGCCCGACCAAATCCGGCGGTTGCCGTCAGGCGCGCACGCGCTCGTAGGCAGTCTGCGCCAGCGCGCCGAGGCCGACGAACATCAGGAACGTATTGATGAACGCAGCCACCGGCCCCGCGATCGCAAGCAGCAGTGCGACCAAGGCGATCGCTGCCCAGACCAGGCCTAGCGAGGGCTCCTCGTCGCGCCGCAGCCACTTTAGCCCGAGCCTGGCGGCGGCCACGATGCCGGTCAGCAAGCCAACGACGAGCGCGAGAACATACGTCAGCAGCAGGACGACGCCGAGCAGCGCGCCGATGCCGCTGACGAACAGGATGATAATGAGGACCGGCGTCGTCGCGAACACCGCCAATCCGAGGAGCAGGCTCCAGCCGGGTCGGCTCTGCACACGCTTCACCCAATCTTCGCAAGCCGATCGCAATACCGTGTACAGCGCGCCCGCCGCGATCAAAAGCGTCAGCGCCATGTAGAGACTGAAGCCGAAGCCGGGCTCTTCGGCCTCCTCGATCGGCGGACCTGCGATGACCTCGCCCCGAATCACGGCGTCGTCGCTGATAACGGGTTCGTTGTTGCCGCGCCATGTCAGGCTACCGTTGATGACGGCGCCGTCTTCGATAAGAATGCGATCGCCGACAACATAGGCGTCACCGTCGATCGTTCCGGTCAGCGTAAATTCACCGGCAGCCACTTTCAGCTCATCGCCGACACTGCCTGCGATCGTCACCCGGCCCCCGGCGACCCACGCCCAGTCGGTAATCGCGCTGCCGGACTCCAGGAATACTTCGCTGCCGGCGATGACCGCATGACCCGCCACGCTGCGGGATACCGTCACGGTCTGGCCGACGAGCCGCACATCGTCGCCGACGGGTCCGCTGACCGACACGTTCCGACCGGCGGCGATCACGTCGTCGGTCACGGCGCCCGATACGGTCACCTGCTCACCCGCTGCGACGACGTCGCCTTTTACGACCGCCTGCACATCGACGCTGCGACCGGCGGCATAGAGGTCCTTGTTCGAGACGTCACGGATGACGACGGCGTCGCCGGTTTCCTGCGCGACACCGACCGAGGTACCGAGGGCGATCAGGCAGAGCGTCAGGAATGGCAGCATTTTGGGCATGCGCATCATCATCCGGGCATCAGGCCGGAAACCAACGTTCCAGCGTCAAGGCCGCCTGCGCCCTGACGTTCGCATCGATGTGGAACGCGATCGCGCCAACGGCCGCGCCGAGCACGGCGAGGTCATCGGTGTAACCCGCAACCGGCAGGATATCGGGGACGACGTCGACCGGCAGGATGAAATACGCCAGCGACCCATAGACAGTCGCTTTCGCCCACTTCGGCGTCGCGGGCGACTCGGCCGCATAGTAGAGCCATAGCGCTTTCTCCACGACATTGCGCCCCGCAGCCAGCGCGAACCGCGCGAGTTTGACCCAGAAGTCTCGTTCCGAATAGTCGTCCGGCGGCGGCAGCATGATATCGGTGCGCATGGCGTCCTCCATCTAGAAAACCAGGATCACGAACGGCCCACGATCCTCTGACTCAAACCGGTATAACCCAAACCGGCGCCCGACGCCAACTGGCCGGGCCTACTTCCTCATCCACTCCAGCATTTTCGCCATGCGCTGGGTGAATGCGACGGGATCGCTGTTCTTGAGCCCCATCGCTTCCGCCGCCTCGGGAATGCTGATCACGACTTCCTGCTGGGGGTTCAATATCGTCTCAACGACGCGTTCGGCACACTCCTCGGCGGTCATGCCGGAATCGCCGCCCCAGTCGCTCTCACCATACTCCGAGCCGTCGCCCGTCAGTGCATGTTCGAACACGTTGCTGCGGATGCCGGCGATCACCAATAGCGTCACGTCGATGTTGTCGCCCAGGTGCTCGACCCGCAGCGTATCGAAATAACCATGCAGCGCATGCTTGGCAGCGCAGTACGACGTATGCATCGGCACGGCATGTTTGCCTGCGACAGACGACGTTACGATCAGGTGCCCGGCTTGTTGCTCGATCATCCGCGGCAACACGAGCTTCGTCAGCGCCGTCGGGCCGAAGTAGTCCACCTCCATGATGCGCCGCTCCACATCGAGGGTCGTCTCGTTCGCGAGACTGCGTTGGCCGATTCCGGCGTTGTTGACGAGCACGTCGATACGCTCGAACGCGTTCAGCGCAAGCTTGGCGGCGGCTTCACGTTCAATCCGATTGGTGATATCGAACGGCAGCACCATGATCCGGCCGGGGCCCTCGCGGCAGGCTTCCCGGACGCGCTCGAGCTCGGCCACGCGCCGCGCGGAGATGATCAGGTTCGCACCCTCCCGATGAAAGACGCGGGCCATGCCCTCGCCCACGCCGGACGAGGCGCCGGTAATCCAGATGGTCTTGTTCTCGAGTCTCATTTTTATACGCCAATGAACACCAGGTGACATTCTGCGACTAATCGGCTCCAGACACCAAATCCGGGTGGCACAAGAGTGGCCGGCAACCCGCGTTCGGCCGCGTTTTCGCGTGACATCGACCGGCTAAATCCGGATACTGCGCCGCTCCTGATATAGAGGTGCTGGCGCCCGATGTTTCGCAACGTACGTTTTTTCCGCTTCGACGGCGACTGGCCGAAGACCGAGGAAGCCGTCTCGGCGGAACTCTCCAAGTGCGCTTTTCGACCCTGTGGCCCGCTGACCGAGAAGAGTTCCGGCTGGGTCCCGGTCGATACCGGGGGCGGCGACTCGCTGGCCCGCCGGGTCAACGGCGCGGACCTGATCCGGCTGCGTACGCAATCGCGCGTGCTGCCGGCAGCCGTCATCAACGAAGCGCTCGACGAGCGCGTCGAACAATTTCGCAGCCGCATGGGCGAGGACCCGAAACCGCGGGAGAAACGCCGCCTGAAGGCCGAGCTGCGCGACGAGCTGATGTCGAAGGCGTTGCTGAAATCCGATCATACGTGGGGCTACGTCGACCCGAAGGACAAGATCATCGCGGTCGATGTCGGCTCGGCGACCCGGGCCGAACGGTTCATCGACTACTTCAAGGTGCCGTTCGATCGCCTCGACATCAAGCCACTCGCCAGCAAGGAGCCCGTCGGCGGCCTGCTGACGCGCATCTTCCTCGGCGACACGCCGCCTCGGTTCCACGTCGGCCGCGAATGCCGCATGCGCGACGCCAAGGATGCCGGCTCGACCGTGCGCTGGACCAATTTCGATCTGACCGATCCGACCATTCGCAATCACGTCGCCGACGGCATGCACCTGACGCACCTGGCGATAGAGTATGACGGCATGCTCGGCTGCGTCATCGATCAGGACGGCGTGCTGACCAAGCTGAAGCTCGTCGGCGGCGACGACAGGGATACCCAGTCCGACAACGAAGCACTCGCGCGCCTGGACGCGGAGTTCGTACTGCTGACGGGCACGTTGCGGCAGTTACTGGGCGACCTGAGGAAACTATTGGGCGGACTCGGTTGACGCGATGAAGATCTGGGTGGATGCCGACGCGTGCCCGGTGGTGATCAAGGAAATATTGTTCCGTGCCGCTGAAAGAACCGGTATCGAATTGACGCTCGTTGCCAACCAGCCCCTGACCGTGCCCCGCTCCCGAGTCATCAACACGCTGCAGGTGCCGGCAGGCTTCGATGTGGCGGACAACGAGATCGTCAGGCGACTCGACCCCGGCGATCTCGTCGTCACCGCCGACATTCCGCTCGCGGCGGAAGTCATCGAACAGGGCGGACACGCGCTCAACCCCCGCGGCGAACGTTATTCGCCCGAGACCATTCGCGAGCGCCTGAACATGCGCGACTTCATGGATACGATGCGCGCCAGCGGTATCGACACCGGCGGGCCACCCGCCCTGAGCCAGGGCGATCGGCAGGCGTTTGCCAACGAGCTGGACAAGTTCCTGGCGCGCGGCAGCTAGTCGCCGTCTGACACCCGCCGGGCGAAGCGTTACACTAGCCGCGCGGCACGGATGCCTCGATCGGAATTCATTCAAATACCCGGGGGATCCTGCGATGTCGTTGACGAACAAACTTGGCGCCGAATTTATCGGCACTTTCTGGCTGGTTCTGGGTGGCTGCGGCAGCGCGGTTCTTGCAGCGACATTCCCGGACACCGGTATCGGCTTCGCTGGCGTCGCACTCGCATTCGGCCTGACCGTCCTGACGATGGCCTACGCGATCGGCCACATCTCCGGCTGTCATCTCAATCCCGCGGTATCGGTCGGCCTGCTCGTCGGCGGGCGCTTTCCGGCCAACGAACTGCTCCCCTACGTCGTCGCACAGGTGCTCGGCGCCACGGCCGGCGCCGCCGTGTTGTACGTCATTGCCAGCGGTGCAGCCGGCTTTGATGTGTCCGCGGGCTTTGCATCGAACGGTTTTGGCGAACACTCCCCCGGCGGTTACTCGATGACCGCGGCGCTGGTCACCGAAGTCGTCATGACCTTCATGTTCCTGCTCATCATCCTCGGGGCCACCGACGATCGCGCGCCGGCGGGCTTCGCGCCAATCGCGATCGGCCTCGGCCTGACGCTGATTCACCTCGTCAGCATCCCCGTCACCAACACTTCCGTTAACCCGGCCCGCAGCACCGGGCCGGCGCTGTTCGCCGGCGGCTGGGCACTGTCGCAGCTGTGGCTGTTCTGGGTCGCACCGATCGTCGGCGCCGCGCTGGCGGGCGTGGTTTATAAGGTCATCGGCAAGGAGCGTTCCTGATCCGTCGGCAGCCTGAACCGGGACAACGGACCACGGGCACGACATCGGGAAGCAGAACCCGCCCGGTGGGCCGCGCCCCGGCGGACTCTGAGCGCCCGGTCACAGATCTGAGAAACCACCTTAAGTTTGCACCCTGACACCGTGAATCCTGTCTCGAATTCGGCATGGACCCATGCTAGAGTGGTCGGCGATTTGGACAGCTAAGGCAAGCTCCAGACAATAATAATGACAACCCGGGGCGATTCTAGGTAGCGGCGTAAGCCGAGGGAGAACCTGAAGATGCTCGGTGGGTTACGATTTTCCAGAGTTGCGCTGCCATTCCGGCGCCAACTCACACTTCTCTTTGTTTTACTCGCGACCGCGCCGGCCGCATCCGCTCAGACCCTGGTCGACTTCGTTTTCACCGAGGTCCTGCAGATCACGGAAGTCAGAGACAATCAACCGTCACCGGCGGCGGACAAGCGCATGCCGGATGACTGGGATCAGTATTTTTATACGCTGAACGTCGAGAATATTTCCGCGGTGAACGCCGGCAGCGTGATACTAACCGCCACACTGCCCGCCGGACCGACCTACGGGCAGATCAGCATCAGCCCGGTTCGCAACTGCACACTCGATCAACTCGTGTTGACCTGCCCATTCGGCCTTTTGCCCGCTAACGGATCCTTGGAAGATTCC
Source organism: Gammaproteobacteria bacterium (assembly GCA_048550095.1). Lineage (GTDB taxonomy): Bacteria > Pseudomonadota > Gammaproteobacteria > Steroidobacterales > SMWD01. The sequence continues at coordinate 5,197 of JBLYYV010000291.1, read as the reverse complement.
TTCCTGCTGTCGATCGAAGCCTTCCCGCCGGGCAACCTCGCTTTCGATCTGGACGCTTCCGTCGAAGTGACCATCACCACGACGTCAGCGGCAGTGGCGCCCGAGTTCAACATCACGCTGCCCGCCACGATCGTCGCCGACACGACCGATAGCGATGGCGACGGCATGAGCAACAACTTCGAACTTTTATACGGCTTCAACCCCAGCGACCCGTCGGACGGTTCCGGCGACGCCGACGGCGATGGCCTGTCGAACAGCCAGGAATTCGCCAACCAGACGTTCCCCGACGACCCGGACAGCGACGACGACGGCGCGAATGACGGAGCCGAAATCGGCGCCGGCACGGACCCGCGCGACTCCGACAGCGACGACGACGGCGTGCCTGACGGCTTCGAAATCAACAATCCACCACTGGACCCGAACGATCCGGCCGACGGCACCGCGGACACCGACGGTGACGGCCGGACCAATGCGGACGAGTTCGCGCAGGGTACCGACCCCCTCGCCGATGACGTGGTGCCCGACCTGACCGCACCGGCCGACGTTCTGACGGACGCGACCGGGACGCTGACCACGGTCGACATCGGCACGGCGACCGCCGTCGACTTCCTGGATGGCCCCGTCACGGCAACCGCGGACAACTCCGGCCCGTTCCCGACCGGCACCACGATCGTGACATGGAGCGCCGCCGATAATGCTGGCAATGTTGCTACGGCCACGCAATTAATCAATGTCAGACCGATCGCGAGCTTCTCGCTCGATCAGACCGTGCCCGAAGACGTCGTCGCGCAAGTCATGGTGGAACTCAATGGCACCGCGGTCGAGTACCCGGTGACGGTGCCCTACACCGTCACCGGCACTGCAACGAACCCGGCGGACCACGACGCGGTGAGCGGCCAGGTCACGATCGACAGCGGGATCAGTGGCGCAATCACCATCAACATCGTCAAGGACTTCAACTTCGAGCCCGACGAGACGTTGATCCTGACGATGGGCACGCCGACCAACGCGGTCGCGAGCGGCATGGCGAATACGCATACGATTACGATCTCGGAGCCGAATGTCGGACCCATTGTTTCGATCATGGCGGTCCAGGGCGGCAGCCAGACCACGACGATCGCCGCCGACGGTGGCGCGGTTACCGTGACGGCCGCCATCGTGGACGCAGCCGGCGACAGCCACGTATTCGACTGGAGCATGAGCGATCCGTCGGTCACCGACCCGGCGGACCTGTCGGACAGCAGCTTCAGCTTCGACCCCGCGGGCCTCGCTGACGGCATCTACGGTCTGCGCGTCGTCATCACCGACGACGGTTCCCCGGTCGGCGTCAGCGACGTCGACACGCTGCTCAAAGTCATCGCGACCGCGCCGACGCTCGACGCTGGCACCGATAGCGACGGCGACGGTACCGACGATGCAACAGAAGGCGCGGGCGACGCGGATAACGACCGCATACCCGACTATCTCGACGACGTGCCGAACAGCAATCAACTCAGGATCGCCGACGACGGCCGCCTGCTCGAGGCCGAGACGGGACTGACGCTGCGCCTCGGCGAGACGGTCTTCCGCAACGACGGCGAGTTCGCCGGGATCGACGAAGCCATCGTCAGCGAGGCGGCGGCCTTTGGCTTCCCGAATCGCGTCGTCGACTTCGACGTGCTGGGTCTCGACCCGGGTGCGAGGGCCAGGGTCGTCCTGCCCCTGAGATTCGGCATACCGGCGGCCAGCGCGTATCGCAAATATAACGGTACGTTGTGGACCGACTTCGTCGTCGACCAGAACAACGTCGTGGCATCCGCCATCGGCACCGGCGGCGCCTGCCCGCCACCGCGGAGCAGCGCCTATGAGCCCGGCCTGACCGTTGGCCGCGGTTGCCTGCAGCTGACGATCGAAGACGGCGGCCCGAACGATGCGGATGGCATCGCAAACGGAATCATTCGTGACCCGAGCGGACTCGGCGTGCCGATCTCCGTCAGCATTCAGGCAGGCAACACACCCGACCGGTCCGTGCAGGCGGGTGAAGAGGTTGTCGTATTACGACTGCGCCTGATCAGCGTGTCCGGCGACGCGGTGCTGAATTCATTGCGCCTCGCCGCAACGGGGTCGGGCAATGACGCCCTGATCCAGAATATCCGCGTCGTCGTCGACCAGGACTTGAACGGTTTGCTGGATGCCAGCGACGAGACGATCGGCGAAGGTGTTTACGACAGCGACAACGGCACGCTGGATTTGACGCTCACCACGCCATGGGAGGTGCCGCCCGGCGGCTCCGAACTGTTCGTGGTCTACCAGTTCTAGGAATCGACGCACATGCAAAAGATACTCGGCTCAATCTTCCTGACCGCAGCACTGATCCTGACGACAGCATGCAGCGGCAACGACGACCAGATTAGCGTGCTCGACCTCGACGGCACCGAGGACACAGCGGGCGTTCCCGGCGGTGGCGGCACCGGCGGAACCGGTGGCACCGGCGGAACCGGTGGCGGAACGCAGACCTACTCCGTCACGCTGCTCAATCTTGACGTGCAGCAGAAAGGCGGCGCCAACACGGTGCCGCTGGCGGGGCTACCGATCGACGGTGCGACGGTAACGGGGCCTTAGGCGACCCGCGCCTTATCGTTTCCGGCCTGGGAGGCCAGGTATTCCTCGTACGTACCGCCGAAATCGATCACGCCGTCGGGCGTGAGTTCGATGATCCGCGTCGCCAGGGACGAAACGAACTCGCGATCATGACTGATGAAGATCAGCGTACCCGGATAATTCTCCAGCGCGAGGTTCAGTGATTCGATCGACTCCATGTCGAGGTGATTGGTCGGCTCATCCATGACCATGACGTTCGGCTGCTGCAGGATCAACTTGCCGAACAGCAAACGCCCCTCCTCACCACCCGAGATCACGCGCACCGACTTGGCGCTATCGTCACGCGAGAACAACATGCGGCCCAGTGTGCCGCGCAACAGTTGCTCGTCCGCGCCCTTAGGCTGCCATTGCGTGATCCACTCGAACAGGTTCATGTCCATGTCGAACTCGTGCGCATGATCCTGCGCGAAGTACCCGACCTTCGCGTTCTCGGACCATTTCACTTCGCCGGCATCGGCATCGAGTTCCTGCAGCAAACAGCGTGCGAGCGTCGTCTTGCCGATACCGTTCGGCCCGATGATCGCGACGCGCGAACCCGCCTCGATCAGCAGATTAAGGTCCTCGAACAGCGGGCCTTCGTCGAAGCCCTTCGTCAGACCCTGGACCTCGACGGCGAGACGCCGCAACGGCTTGTCCTGTTCGAAGCGGATGAACGGGCTGACGCGGCTCGACGGCTTGATCTCCTCGAGCTTGATCTTCTCCATCTGCCGCGCGCGGGACGTCGCCTGCCGCGCCTTGGATGCATTCGCCGAGAAGCGACTGACGAATGCCTGAAGCTCCGCTTTCTTTGCCGCCTTCTTGGCATTATCCGCCTGCATCCGCTCGCGGGCCTGAGTGGCGGCGATCATGTATTCGTCATAGTTGCCGGGAAACAACTGCACGCGACCGTAATCGAGGTCGGCCATATGCGTGCAGACGCTGTTCAGGAAGTGACGGTCATGCGAGATGATGACCATCGTCGAGTCGCTGGCGCACAAGAATTCTTCGAGCCAGCGAATCGTGTTGATATCGAGGTTATTGGTGGGCTCGTCGAGCAACAGGATGTCGGGATCCGAGAACAGCGCCTGTGCCAGCAGCACGCGTAGCTTCCAGCCCGGCGCAACCTCGCTCATCGGACCGTCGTGCTGTTCGACCGGGATGCCGATGTTTTCCAGCAGCTCGCCCGCGCGCGCTTCGGCACCGTAGCCGTCCATCTCGGCGAACTCGACTTCGAGGTGTGCGACGCGCATGCCCTCTTCGTCGCTCATCTCGGGCAAGGCATACAGCCGATCGCGCTCCTGCATGACCTCCCACAATTCCTTGTGCCCCATGATCACGGTATCGAGGACACGAAACTCCTCGTATGCGAACTGGTCCTGGCGCAGCTGGCTGATGCGCGCGCCCGGATCCGCCGACACGTTCCCGACCGTCGGCTCGAGCTCGCCGGCCAGGATCTTCATGAACGTCGACTTACCGGAGCCGTTGGCGCCGATCAGGCCATATCGATTGCTGTTGTTGAACGTCACGGAAACGTTCTCGAACAGGGGTTTCGCGCCGAACTGAATCGACAGATTCGCAGTAGAAATCACGGTTGTTTACCAGGTTGGTGATGGCCGGAGGCGCCGAATTGGCGGCGGTGTCGGGCCGAAAAGCGCCGGTTTACGGACGCTCGGGATTGTCAGGGCCCGCATGGGCGGCGAGATGGTACCAGAATATGGATCGAATAGGGGCTTCCCCGCCCGCCTGACACCGTTCGGGTGTAAATTGGTGCCCGTTACCACGCGCCGGAAACGGACGATGAAGGTTTACATGAATCACTACGCTCACCCGGCGCGCAGTCGATAAAGATGTCACCCACAAGCAACCCACGCCTGCTTTTGTATGCCGGCGCCATGCTGATCAGCCTGTCTCCCGTGTGGGTGAAACTCGTCGGCGTATCGCCCACGGTGAGCGGCTTTTATCGCGTCCTCATCGGCGGCGGCGCGCTCGCGCTCTACCTGATCATGACCCGCCGGCGCCTCGACTTCTCGCGCACGGCGGCAGCGATCCTGATGGTGTCGGCGCTGTTCTTCGCGCTGGACCTGTGGTTCTGGCACCGTAGCATCGTTTACGTCGGACCGGGGCTCGCCACGCTACTCGGCAACTTCCAGGTGTTCTTCATGATGCTGGCCGGCGTGCTGTTCCTGCAGCAACGGCCCAGCGGACGCCAGCTGGTCGCGGTACCGCTGGCATTGCTGGGCCTGACGCTGATCGTCGGACTCGAATGGGACGCGCTGTCGCCGAACTACCGTCTGGGTATCGTGTTCGGCCTGCTGACCGCGGTGATGTACGCCGGGTATCTGCTGACGCTGCGCGAAGCGCGGACGCGGTCGAACTATCGCGTCCCGACCCGCGAGGTGGCCGCTGTGTCGCTGGCGACTGCGCTGCTCCTGGGCGTAGCCGCGGTGACGGAAGGCGAATCGCTGGCGATACCGACGCTCGCCGATGCCGGCTGGCTGGTCAGCTATGGCATCCTGTCTCACTGCCTTGGCTGGCTGCTGATCGCCGCCAGCCTCCCGCGCGTTTCGGCGACCGAGGC
>JBLYYV010000290.1:0-3059 GCA_048550095.1 Gammaproteobacteria bacterium | reverse complement strand
CAGCCTGCCACCGGAATGACGCCCGGAGAGAACGTTCTCGGATCGTCATTCCGTGCTCGAAGCGAGCGCTAGATATGTATACACAACGTCAGGCTAACAGGCGGACATTCAGCGAGCGCGAGCGGCGCCGACGATCAAACTAAAGTGTTCTGCGCTAAGATCGTTACATGAATATGAAAATAGCCTTGATAGCCGCCTTTCTTGTCGTGCTACACGGCGTCACCGTTGCGCAGGCGCAGACTTGTAATGGCGTTGCCGCTACCATTGTTGGCACGGCCATGGATGACGATCTCGAAGGGACCTCCGGCGACGATGTAATCGTCGGTCTCGGCGGCAATGACCGAATCGATGGTCGGGAGGGCGCCGATATTATCTGTGGCAACGACGGCGACGACGACCTGCTCGGTGGTTCCGGTGACGATCAGTTATTTGGTGACGCTGGCAACGATGTGCTGGAGGGTGGGGCAGATATCGATAGCTGTGATGGAGTTGTCGGCATCGACTCTGCGAGCGACGATTGTGAGACGCGTGCGAACATTGATACTCAGGTAGAGCGGGTCACGCTTTTAGCAAACGATCGCACGCCACTCGATGGTGCTCTTTATATACCAATTGACGATGCCGCCCCCCAGGGCACGCGCAGTGTGGCGATGATCGTCAGTCATGGCGCGATGGGGTCTTTCGACTCGAGCGTACCGAAGATCATCGGCCTGCAAGCATCCCCGCTTGGGTTTACTGTGCTGGCGCTGAATCGTCGCGACTGGGGTTCCGACGGCGGCGGCGGCGCGGTGCTCTTCGAAGACACGACACGGGACGTCGGCGTGGGCATCGATTTCCTGAGCGAACTTGGCTACGACGCGATCTTTGTCGCGGGACATAGCCAGGGCACGCAGAACGCGGCGATTTATCCGTCGTTCACGATGGATGAGCGAGTCGTAGCGGTCGGGCTCTATGGCACGGTCGACGACGGTCGAGGGACGGCGCGGGACTTGTTGTTCCGGTTTACCTATGACGATGATGTGATCCGCGCTCGTGATCTGGTCAACCGCGGGGAAGGCGATGTCATCGTCGGCTGGCCGACGGTTTTCGGTGTCGATCTCGATCGATCGCCGAACAACTTTCTAAGTTTCTGGGGTCCGGATACGCTCTCGATCGTCGAACGGGAAATTGCCAAACTGGAAATTCCGGCCTTGCTATTGCGTGCCGACGGCGATGAGTTCACGCCGGACGCAATGTCGCTGAACGTTATCGCTACAGCGAACGCGGCCGGCGTCGACGCGACCTATGTCGTGCTGGATTATCCGTTCCCACTCTCCGACAACGGCGGTAATGCGCATGGCTTCGTCGGTGTTGAGCGCGAGCTCATGGCGACCACCCTCGATTGGTTGACCGCGAAGGTTCCGGAAGTCAGCGCGGTAACGGCCGATACGAAATTAGCGCCGCAGAATAACAACCCGCCGGGTAACTTTGTGCCGTTTGCGAAAGTTTTGGGTGGTAGTACTGTGGTCGCTGGTTCGACGATAGCGTTAGACGCGTCCGGCAGCTTTGACCTCGATGGAACGATCGTCGGTTTTGACTGGCAGCAAGTATCGGGGACGCAGGCGAATATCGCAGGCTCGAGTACCGCGCGGGTTGTCTTCGAGGCGCCGGCGCCATCGCGCGCTGCACCCGCTTTGTTTAATTCGCAGGACGATTCGGTATTTCGCGAGACGCTGGCATTCGATGTCACTGTGACCGACGACGCCGGCGGTACCGACACGTCTCGGGTCGAGGTAGTCGTACTCGACGAAAACTTTGCCGTCGCCAGTGGCAGCAGCCTCGCGCCGCTCACGACGCTGTTACTGTCCTGGATCGCGGGGATGATGTGTCTGTCGCGCCGCAGGTCCAGGCAGCGCGCTTCCCACCGGCATTGATAAAGGATTAGCAATCATGCTCAGTTACGTGAGGCTCGCGCTAACGACATTGTTCTTGTCGTCAACCCTTGCTGTAGCAGATCCGGTCACGAAGTGGACCTTCGCCGGCGTCACCGGCAAGGCCGGCCGTATTTCGGGTCGCGATCTGCAAAGCAACGGTCTCTGGACGCTGGGTGCCGATGGGTCTTTCGACCTGTTTAACGTGCTCGCGCTTCAGGGCGATGTGAACGCGGGCAGGACCAAGATTAATGCCAGCATCGATACTCGCGATGCCGGCGTGGGTGTCGCGCTGCATCTTCCGATAGGCGGGGCCATTGATTTATACGCACCTTTACAATATCGATATCTAAGAACCGACGTCGATGGAAGCTCGGATGATCAGAGTGGCTACCTGCTCGGTTTGGGGCTGCGGGGCATGGCGAACGAGTTCGTTGAGTACCAGCTCGAGGTGACCCATGTTGATTTCGGCACGGATCAGGGGGTCTCGCTGGACGATCAGAGCGTCAACGCGAACCTTCGATGGCATGTCTCCCGGTTGTTCTCGTTCGCGATTGGCCTCGAGGTCACGTCGGAGACTGATCGGCAAGCCTTCACGGGAGACTTTCGCTTCAGTTTTTGATGGTCGCTTGGATAGCGGTCGCGTAAGCGCAATGTAAGGCTGATCCAAGACCCCTCCGATGATTCCTTGCCGCGGTCAATGCGTCGGTACGTCGATATTTGTCGGCGCGTCGATGCCGATGTCAGAATTCTACTCAGATTGTTTTTTCGAAAGATTAATACGGAGCGCGCAGAAGTATCGGCTGGGTTGCTGGTATTGCTCGTGAACCGCTAGTATTCGAGCTGGTTTCAGGGGGGGGGCAGCAAGATTCTTGCTCCTGTTTAACTAAGGTCTCTCGAGGGTTCTAGGCGAATCTCGGGTTAGCCTTTGACTAAATCCCACTAAGAACGATTCGGCGAGCTTGGCGGCTGGAATGGCATATGTGCCGGAAATTGTTTCCAGGGCCGGGTAATGTTTCGGGCTGAAGAAATTTGTCGTCCAAATCACCTACTATTGCCGAGACTTGAACTCCGAGGCGAAGCCTTATGCTGAGACTTTTCTTTTTTTATGCGATTTCGGGCTTTATTAGCCTCGGCTACCAAGTCGCT
>JBLYYV010000289.1:0-2516 GCA_048550095.1 Gammaproteobacteria bacterium | reverse complement strand
TAAAGTGTCGCCGGCAAAGTTTGTTAGAATTCGGGGCAGCATAAGCCCGGCGGCAGTCGAGCGCTCATGTCGAGCGGCCGGACGGAACAAAATCCTTGGGGGAATCCTTTAATGAGACGAGTGAGTATCGCGCTGCTTTGCGGCCTTTTCGCGACCTACGGGGCGACCGTGCAGGCGGTGGATTTTTCCAACGGTGTTTACTGGGGCGGCAATGCCGGCGTCGCAGTAGAAGAGGACTCCTGCACCGAGATTCCCGTTGCGCCGGGATTCGTCGAACAGGCGGGTTGCGACAACACTGATTTTTCCTGGCAGCTGTACCTCGGCTATCAGTTCAACAAGTGGATCAGCGTCGAGGGCGGCTTTGTCGACCTGGGCGGCTCCGAGTTCCGTATCTTTCAGACTTCTTTAACCACCAGCAGCCGCGGCTGGACACTCGGCGGGGCGATTACGCTGCCGCTGCTCGAACGAGCGGGCATCTACGCCATCGGCGGCGCCTATTTCTGGGACCGCGAAGGCATTGAAGACGTGGTCGGCGTCGAGCCGATCAAATCGAGCGATCGCGGCACGGACTACTACTGGGGCGGCGCCCTGCGCTACCCGTTTAGCGAGAAAGTCGGGATTAGCATCGAGTACAAGAGTTTCGTCGATGTCGGCAACAGCACTATCGGCACCACCGACTATTCGATGTATTCAGCGGGATTAAACTTCCGCTTCTGACCCTCAGCGCTGACGTCGCTCTTTTCGCTCGTGCCTTCGGCGCGGGTGCCAGCCCTGCCGAAAATCACCGAATGCCGAGAACGCGTCATCCCGGCGGTCGATATGGGAACGTCGGTCGTCCTCGGGCCGCATGATGCAGCGGCAGTCGCTGCGGTGGCAGTTTGGCAGCGGCAAGGATGGCGCCTCGCCCTGTAAATACCGATTCCGCGAAATTTCCTTGACCGCATCACAGCAATTGACGCCCGGCCGGACCGAGACACCGTAGAAGTGTTCCTCGCGTTTGCGTGGCGTATTGCGCGTGACGTTGAGGGGCTCATGCGCTCCCGCCCGTGCGCCGTATTTGTTCAGCTCCGGGCGCGATCGCCGGACCAGCAGACCTGCGACAACCGCGATGCTGATGCCCGCGCCGACTGCGATTAAAACGAGATTGTCCATTCCGTCGTCGCCGATGCGAAATCTCCGCACCTACCCGATTAACTTTGTTAAATGCTGCCATGATGGCGGCGACAAGTCCGGGAATCCCGTCGCAAAAACGGCACTGGAGCGGGCACCGCATTGCGCACGCAAGCGCTTGAAATAAATTGGAAATTCTGGATTCCAGCGTCGCGCCAGGGTGCGCGTGCGCCATCGAGTCGATAAGCCTTCTCGCTACGAGCGATTGTCAGAAAGCTTTTTTACTTCAGGAAGTTGCAGAGAAATAATGGTGCCGGAAAGAGGAGTCGAACCTCCGACCTTCGCATTACGAATGCGCTGCTCTACCAGCTGAGCTATTCCGGCACTGGGACGGGCACAACCGCCCGAATCACGGACAGATCGGGCGTCAGGCGCCGGAGTATAGGCAAAGGCCCCCTTTCAGGCAACGGGATCGACGCACCGGGTCAGGACCGATCCCGGACTCGGACGATCAACTCCACGGATTCAGCGACCGTGCCATCCGGGAGTTTCGGCAAACCCTTGATCTCCAAGCTTTCCGAGTCGATATCCGTCAGTTCGCCGGTGTCGACATTGAAAAAATGATGATGAACGTTGACGGTCGAATCGTAAACGAGGCGCTTCGGGTCGATGGCCACCTCGCGCACGATACCTTTCTCGGAGAAGAGGTTCAGCGTGTTGTAAACCGTAGCCTTGGATATTTTGCTGCCGGCCGCACGCAAATCGCCCAGGATTTGATCGGCCGACATGTGTCGCGGTCGCGTCAGCAATAAGCCGGCGATTTCAACCCGCTGCGGCGTCGGGTTAACCCCGTGGTCACGTAATCGTTTTTCAACTGCCGCGCTCGAACTGCCAGTCATACCTGACTCTCTATTCTTTTTGAATGTAATCATTACCTTAGCACGGCAGCCCCGGCGGTGCGACCGATCCATATCCGGCCGAACAGCATCGATTGACCGCTGCACTCAATGAACCGCCGCGTCTATCTTCAACGTCATTAGTTGGAGACGCATATGCATCGGCGAACCGGATTTACCTTGGCAGATCTGTTGATCGCTGCGGGACTGGTGGCGATTCTGGCGACGGTGGCCCTGCCCGCCTTCAACAAACTGCTGCTCGACGCCCGCATGACGGCCCACATCAACGGACTCGTCCATGCGGTGCATCTCGCCAAGCAAGTCGCTCACGTTCGACTCGCCGAGGTTGTCCTGTGCCCCAGTCCCGATGGGCGGCAATGCGTTGACGACGGCCAATGGCAGAACGGCTGGCTGTTGTTCGTCAACGAGAATCGCGATGAGCCGCCGCGGGTAGATGCCGGCGAGGCGACCCTGGCCGCCGGCAACGAATTCGAGCAAGGCCACCTACGC
>JBLYYV010000288.1:0-5900 GCA_048550095.1 Gammaproteobacteria bacterium | reverse complement strand
TCGGTGACACCGTCGAACGGGTGCAGCCCGGCGTTCGGATCGTCGTAGTCGTACCACGAGTGCGCTACGAACTCCTGTATCTGCTCGGGATCGCGCGGGTCCACGTCGTACACGGTGGAGAGATCGCCGTTCAGGATCGCGCCGTTCGGCAGCATCCAGCTCTCGTTCGTGTAGTTATTGGCGATGGCGGGGAATTCGCCGTAGGCCATGACGTTCTTGCCCGACAGTCCGCCGCCGTAACCCCAGTCCTTGTAGAACGAGGCGATGGCCTTCAGGTCGGGGAGATAGACCTGGTCGGTGAAGGCGATCGTCTGCTCGATGATGTCCTTGACCATGTTCAGCCAGACGATGTTGACCGCGCCGACCGCGCCTGCGTCGCTGACGTTGATGGAACACGGCATGCCGCCGACGACCCAGTTCGGGTGCGGGTTGCGGCCACCGAAGATCGTGTGGATCTTGACGATTTCCTTCTGGAAATCCAGGGCTTCCAGGTAATGCGTTGTGGCCAGCAGGTTGGCCTCCGGCGGCAGCTTGTAGGCCGGGCTGCCCCAGTACGCATTGGCGAAGATGCCGAGTTGGCCGGACTCGACGAAGCGTTTCAGCTTGTTCTGCACGTCGCTGAAATATCCGGGCGACGACTTGGGCCACGGACTGATGGCCTGTTGCAGCTCCGAGGTCGCACGCGGGTCCGCGCTCAGTGCGCTGACGACGTCCACCCAATCCAGCGCATGCAGGTGATAGAAGTGCACGATGTGATCCTGCGCGTATTGCGCCAGCATCATCAGGTTACGGATATGGTTGGCGTTCGCCGGTATGTCGATGTCGAGAGCGTCCTCGACCGCGCGCACCGAGTGCAGCGCGTGCACGCCGGTGCAGACACCGCAGATCCTTTCCGTAAATGCCCAGGCATCACGTGGATCGCGTCCTTTCAGGATCACCTCCAGCCCGCGCCACATGTTGCCGGTGGAGACGGCGTTGCGGATGACGTTGTTCTCGTCGAGGTTGACCTCAATGCGGAGATGACCCTCGATGCGGCAGATGGGATCGACGACGACGCGTTTGCCGCTATCGTCCAGGTCGAAGCCGTTCGGTGTTTGTACACTAGCCATTTCTCACCTCCTCGGACGACTTCGATTTCTTGCCCTTCAAATTTGCGACGACGCTGGTTGCGGCGTGGGCCGCTACGCCGATGGCCGCAGCCCCGGCGAGCACCCCGCCGATCTGGTCGGCCGTGGCCTCGACTTCGCCGGTGACGCCCAGGTTGCTGATCGGGCTGTAGAAACTGCCCTTGTCCCAGAAATTGTCTTCGGCGCAACCGAGGCAACCGTGGCCGGATTTGACCGGCCATGACAGGCCGCCGTTCCATTCGATCGTCGAGCATGCGTTGTAGGTGGTCGGGCCCTTGCAGCCAACCTTGTACAGGCAATAGCCCTTGCGTGCGCCTTCGTCGTCGAATTTCTCGACGAACTGTCCGGCGTCGAAGTGCGGCCGGCGGTAGCACTTGTCGTGCAGGCGCTGGCCGTAAAACATTTTCGGCCGACCCTGGCGATCGAGAGGCGGCAACTGATCGAACGCCGCCATGTAAGTGATCACGCCCGTCATCACTTCCGCGATCGGCGGACAGCCCGGAACTTTGACGATCGGTTTGTCCACGATCACCTTGTGAATCGGCGTGGCCCGGGTCGGATTCGGCCGTGCGGCTTGCACGCAGCCCCATGATGCGCAGGAGCCCCATGCGATGATTGCTTTGCAGTGATCCGCCATGTAGCGGAGCTTCTCGACAAACGGCTTGCCCGCCTGGATGCAATACATGCCGTCTTCGTTCAGCGGCGGATTGCCTTCGCAGGCGAGGATGAACTCACCGTCGTACTTCTCGACGGTCTGCTCCAGCAATTCCTCCGCCTGGTGTCCGGCGGCCGCCATCAGCGTGTCGTCATAGTCGAGGGAGATCATCGACAGTACGACGTCGCCGGCGAGCGGATTGCCGGATCGGATAAAGGATTCGGTGCAGCAGGTGCATTCGAGTCCGTGCAGCCAGACCACCGGTGTGCGCGGTTTGGTCTCCAGCGCATGGGCGATCTTGCCGGCGAATTCGGGCCCGAGCCCGAGCCCCGCCGCCGTCAGGCTACAGAATTTGAGGAAGCTTCGTCGTGTGATGCCGTGACGACGCATCACCTCGTAGAATGTCTCGCGGGAACGCATGGCAACTCTCCCTTTTGGCGTTAACGCTAATGGGCTGGTTGCCTGTCTTCGTTTGGATGCACGTCCATGTGCGGGCTTTCCTGCTCTTCAAGCCGAAGACAAAGCCACGCAGCACCCCTATCGTGCCCGTGCGGAATACCCGGTGGAATCGTGAGAGTTACGTATAAGCCCCCGCCACCCGGATTCGACACTTCTATATAGAGTATGCCACGGTGCGGCGCGAAGATGCATCGTTCCGGCGGCCGGCGGTGCGGGCCCGGGCGGATCCGAGCGCCGCGCCTCGCGGTCAGGCGCGACTCGGGAAGTCCGGCCGCACGTTTTTCAGGTACAGGTCGCCCATGTAGATGATCGGCGCATCCGGCGCCTCGACCCATGAGGTCAGGCGCCATTCGCCACCGACCTTCCGGACGCATGCCGCGACATGGTTGTCGCCGCCCATCGCCATGCCGGCCCAGGCGAACCCGCTGCCGTCCATCTGTTTGGCATCTGAGGCGAAGCGGATGTCCCAGCGCATCTTGAGTCCGATCAGGGCGCGGTCGTCGCCCATCGGCTGCGTGACGATATCGGAATACGAGAGTTCGTTGATCTCGTTGAGGCCCTCGTTGTGCCGCCAATACGCTCGCAGTTCGTCCCAGTCGGTAATGATGTTGCGAATTTCCTCGGCCTTATAAAAAGGGTGCGGCATACCGGTGTCCCAGAACGATTCGATCTGTTCGGCGGAGTTGTTCCACCAGGCCTTCCGGTAACTTGCGAGGAAGCTGTCGACGTCTGCCATGTTTGTCTCCGTTTTTGCTTTTAAATCAGTTCGACCCGAGGGCCGGGATCACCCGTTCACCGATCAGTCGGATCGTATCGGCCGGATCGTCGTGCAGGCCGAGGGTCAGGTGGGTCAGGCCGGCGTCTGCGAACGCCTGTAGCTCTTCCAGCCGTGCGTCGAGTTCTGCGACCGACGCCGTCAGGGTCAGGTTGCGTACCAGCGACTCGATGATCGCTTCCGGTACGTCGTCGATCACGTCGGTCTTGTCGTAAAACGCCTTGTAGAAATTCGGCATTCTGTCGCGAACCAGTTTGACCTCGGCATCATCCAGGAACGGTTCGATATACAGTTCCTTCAGCACGCCGCGCAGCACGAGGCGATTGCGCGCCTCGAATTCTGCCGACGCTCGATCCGCCTTGACGTGAAACGCCCAGAAATTATTGAACTCGAACCCCTCCGCCGGACGGCCGTGGGTCTCGAGCGCGGTTCTGACTTTCTGTATCGCACCGGGGACGAGCGGCAGCGGCATGTCGCTCATGTGGATGCCGTCCGCGCGTCGCGCTGACATGCGCAGCATCTGGTCGACGTTGGCCCCGACGAGTACGTCGGGTGTCGGTTCGACCGCCCACGGCAGGCGGAAATTCCAGACCGGGTAGAGCTCGCCGTTGAAGTTCAGCGGGCGTTCGGCACCCGCATCCTGCAGGATCTCGACGCACTCCCGGACCGCCCGAACGCGGCGCGACAAGTCGAGTTGCGTATTCGCCAGGATCGCGCCGCCGGCGCCGACGACGAGCGCCGCGCGACCGTTCGACATCTCGTTGAGCGTCTGCAGGGACCCGGCGAGCTTGATCGGATGGATCTCTAGCGGCGTGACGGCCATGACCCCGAGGCGAATACGGCGGGTCTCCTGGGCGAGTCGCGTGTAGAGCATGAAAAGGTCGCGTGCCTGCGGGTCATTGGTGACCCAGATCGTCTCGATGCCATGGCGCTCCGCGAGTAGCCCGAGTTCGGCGATCTCGGCGGCGTTGAACACGGGTTCGAGTGCGATGTCGATTTTCATGTCGTCGGCCTGGTTCTTATTGATTGAAGCGCGGGCGCCGGTCTCACGTTGTGACCTGATTGTAGCCGGGACGCCGGTTGCCCGCCGATCGCTTGAAATAAAAAAGTATAAATGTATAATAATACCAATTTAGAAGAGGCCGGCCATGACCAATCTAGCGATGCCTCGCCGGCGAGCGAGTGCCCCCGAAAGCCCAACCGCACGTCCGTGCGCACGCCACGAAGCCGCTCACGTATTTAGTGTCGCCGGAGCGGTCGATCAGGTCTTCGGCCTGTTCGACGCGGTCAGCGAGCGTGACTGGGTTGATGATTGGGATCCCGAAGCAATCTATCCGCGGGAATTGAGTCGTGCGGAAGGATCGGTGTTCACCACCGAGCGCGATGGCCGGTTGTCGGTCTGGACGGTGCTGCGGTATGCGCCGGAACAGCACGTCGCCGAGTACCTGGTGACGGAGTATGGCTATCAGCATCGCTGGATCTATGTCAGCTGCAGTGCCGCTGCGCAGGCGGCGACCGACGTTTGCGTGCGCTACGTGACGACCGCATTGACGCAGGCCGGGCAGGACGACATCGAGCGTTACGGCAAGGACTACCTGCGCTCGTGGCAGGAACCGGTGCAGGCCGCCATCGATCGAATGGCAGCCGCGCCGTCGGTCAGCGATTAATCGGCCATGCATCCATCGTAACAATTCAACCCGGAGTCATAACCATGGCGAAATCGGCGGTACCGAAAAAAGTCGAGCGCGTGCAGACCGGCATCCGCTTTGAGAAGCGCACACTGAAAGTTCTCAAGGCGCTGGCCGAGTACCTGGACATGACGCTCGGCGACCTGATGGAAGGGATTGTGTTGCACAGCTTCGAGGGCAAGCCCCCGTTTGGTAAAGACACGGTCAGGCGAATCGGCCAGCTCAAGGAGTTCTACGGGCTGGACCTGACGGCCGAGGACAGCCACAAGCTCGTCGAGTGAGGCGGCCGAGGACGAGTCGCGCGCATCGGCGGAGAAAAGTTCGCAACAAAAACAATGAGTTAAACCAGTGCTCAGAAAGGTCTTGACTCTAGACCAAGGTCTAGGGTTTATGATCCCCGCATGAACGATAAAGCCCGCAAACCCCAGACCATCGGCCGTATCGCCGCCCAGGCCGATGTCGGCATCGACACGATCCGCTTCTATGAGCGCCGGGGCCTGCTGCCCGAGCCCAGTCGCACCGACTCGGGCTACCGGCTGTATCCGCCGGCGACGATCTCGCGGCTGAACTTCATCCGCCGCGCGAAAGCGCTCGGCTTCAGTCTCGACGAGATAGCCACGCTACTTGCCCTGCAGGATTCGGGCGGTCCGAAGGCTGAGGTCAAGGCGATCACCCATCGCAAGCTCGAGCAGGTCGAGGCCAAGATCGCCGACCTGGCGCGCATGCGCGACGTGCTGCGCGAGCTCGACCGCGACTGCTCGGGCACCGGCGACGTCGGTGGCTGCCCGATCATCGAGGCCTTGTCCATTGAGGTAATGTCCGATGAGTTCGACGACGATGTCGCGGCATCGTCGATCGACGACCGACCCCGTAAAGAGATTGCGTCATGAGTACGACTGCCCTGGAAATCCACACGGACCACTTGCTGACGCCCGTCACCGGCATGACGTGCAGCGCCTGCGCCGCGCGTCTCGAAAAGGCGCTGATGCGTGCGCCGGGTGTGCAATCGGCCACCGTGAACTTCGCAACGGAGCAGGCGGACGTCGTCTACGACTCGGCCACGACGGATGCGTCCGGGGTCGTCGGCACCATCGAACGAGCCGGGTTCGGAGTGGGCGAGGCGAGTTTCACCTTCGATGTCGGCGGCATGACCTGCAGCGCCTGCGCCGCGCGCATCGAGAAGATGTTGCGCAAGC
>JBLYYV010000287.1:0-3209 GCA_048550095.1 Gammaproteobacteria bacterium | reverse complement strand
CGGCGCCTCGATCTCATAGCCGACGCCGCCAACGTCGATAACGACCCACGGTGGTTCCTTGGATGCCAGGCGGCCGCGAACGAATCCGATCATGCGCTGATCATCGCACAGTTAACCCGCGAACTTCCGCCAGCTGGAACCGCGTCGGCGCGCTGCCCCGCTGCTTAGCGTCCGTTTCAGTCGATGGCTGTGGGCATGACACAGCGCTGCGGCCAGCGCGTCCGCCTCATCGGTCGGCGGCATAGCGTCGAGCGTGAGGATCGCCTTGACCATGTGCTGCACCTGCTCCTTGCCCGCGCCGCCACGGCCGACGACCGCCTGCTTGATCTCGCGCGCAGCGTATTCGTACAGGACCGTGGTGCCGCCGAACGTACCGCAGATGGCGGCCGCGCGCGCCTGCCCCAGTTTCAGTGCGCTATCGGCGTTGCGATGCATGAAGACCTGTTCGACCGCGACGTCCTGCGGCGAGAACTCGGTGACGAGTTCGGTGACGGCCGTGTAAATCGCGTTGAGCCGACCGGCAAACGCGCCATTGCCGACGCGAATGCAACCGCTGGCAACGTAACGGGTCTTCGCCCCGTCGGAATCGATGATGCCGTAACCCGTAATACGGGAACCGGGATCGATGCCGAGGATGCGCGTGACGCCGCTCACGAGTTCATATTTCTATTGCAACGCTGCGAGGATTTCGTCCGGAATTTCGGCGTTCGAATAGACCTGCTGCACGTCGTCGAGATCCTCGAGCATCTCGAGCAACTTCATCATGCTGGAGGCTTCCTTCTCGCCGAGCGTCGCGGACACGGAGGCGCGCATCGTGACCTCGGCGACCTCCGAGTCGACTCCACCTGCGTTCAGACCCGCCTTGACCTGCTCGAAGTCGGCCGGATCCGTCAGTACGTCGACCGATCCATCGTCATTGGCGACGACGTCTTCCGCCCCGGCCTCGATCGCGGCTTCCATGATCGCGTCTTCATCGACGCCGGCCGGATAGCTGATCAGGCCGACCTTGTTGAACAGGTATGCGACCGAGCCGTCGGCGCCGAGGTTGCCGCCGAACTTGGTGAATGCGTGGCGGACGTCCGCGACCGTACGATTGCGATTGTCGGTCAGACAATCGACCATGACCGCGACGCCGCCCGGACCATAACCCTCGTAGAGGATCTCCTCATAGTCTTCGCCGTCCAGCTGGCCCGAACCGCGCTTGACCGCGCGTTCGATATTGTCCTTGGGCATGCTCTGCCCCTTGGCCTTGTCGATCGCCAGCCGCAACCGCGGATTGGAGTCAGGATCGCCGCCGCCGGCCCGCGCCGCCACGGTGATCTCGCGAATTAGTTTGGTGAACAGCTTGCCGCGCTTCTTGTCTTGCGCGCCCTTGCGATGCTGAATATTCGCCCATTTACTGTGACCTGCCATGTCGTCTCGCTCGTTTCTCTGTCGCCTGGTCTGCCGCCGTTAATAATAGCCCGCCATCGTAGTGCGCTGCCGGCTCAGAACTTCAGCGTGAAGCCGATGTTCATGCCCGTGTCGTAATAGACATCGGGCGCGTTCTTGTACTCGCCCTTGACGTAACGCGCACCGACATAGATATCCGCCTGCCGCATGACGTTGTAGGCGAGCCGGAGCGTGTAATCCTGGTACTTCGTCGAATCACCCATGCTCAGCACGTCCGGCGCGAAATAAGCCGCAACTCCGAAGGTGATGCGGTTGTACTTCTGCGGCGTGAAATACAGGAACCCGCCGAGCGGCACGGCGAATCCGCTCTGGCCGCTGGCCTCGCCGTCCTGGTAGGCGAGCCGCGCACCGAGGCCGGCGACGAGATCCTTGGAATTCGAAGCGACGTCCGAGAGGTTAAGACCCACGTGAACCACACTGCCGTTGTCCGAGTGGTACATCCAGCCACCATCGAGCTGCAGCGCATTACTGCGGAATTCGTGCATGTAAATCGCACGGAAGGCGTCGGCATTCAGACCAACATCGATTTCGTCGGCAACTACCGGCGCACAAAAAAATGCCATGCCCAGCAGGGCAACCAAGCGTCTCATGCCTGCGCTCCTCAACAACAACGCCGCTATGATAACCGGGAAGCCGGCGTCAGACACCCGCTTCCAGATGCCTGCTCAGCGATTGATCGCGTGGATCGCGCGATTGTCGACCGACAGCGCCGCCTCGTGCACGGCCTCGGTCAGCGTCGGATGGCCGTGAATCGTGCGCTGCAGGTCCTCGGTGCTGGCCTGAAACTCCATCGCGAGCACCGCCTCGCCGATCAGCTCACCCGCCAGCGGGCCGCAGATGTGCACGCCCAGAATCTCGTCGGTCACGGCCGAAGCCAGGAATTTGACGAGGCCGGCGCCCTGGTCCATCGCTTTCGCGCGGCCGCTCGCGGCAAAGTTGAACGTGCCGCTCTTGTACTCGACACCGGCGTTCTTGAGTTCTTCCTCCGTCTTGCCGACCCAGGCGATTTCCGGCGACGTGTAGATGATCGAGGGGATGACGTCGTAATTCATCTCCGCGATCTCTCCGGCGATCAGATCGGCGACCATCACACCTTCCTCGGAACCCTTGTGCGCAAGCATCGGGCCGCGCACGACGTCGCCGACCGCCCAGACGTTCAAAGCCGTCGTTCGGCACTCCCGGTCGACCTCGATGTGACCGCGCTCGTCGACGTCGACGCCGGCCAGCGGGTCCAGCAACCCGTCGGTCGACGGCCGTCGACCGACGGCAACCACCACCTTGTCGACGGTAATTTCATGACCGCCCTGCTCGTCGTCATATTTCATGATGACGCCCGCGTCCGTGATCTCGGTTTCCTGCACTTTCGCGCCGAGGCGAATATCGAGACCCTGCTTCTTGAACTGACGCTGCGCTTCCCGCGCAATTTGCGCATCCGCCATGAAGAGAAACTTGTCCATCGCTTCGACGATCGTGACCTTCGCCCCGAGTCGCTGCCAGACGCTGCCGAGTTCGAGTCCGATAACGCCGGCGCCGATCACGCCAAGCCGCTCCGGTACCTCGTCAAAAGACAAAGCACCCTGCGAATCGACGATGCGCTCGCAATCGTAAGGCGCCGACGGCAGTTCGATCGGGCTCGAACCCGTCGCCAGGATGACGTGTTCCGCCTCGAGCAATTCCGGCTCGCCGTCATGCGGCGTGTACTGGACTTTCTGGTCGGGCAGCAAACGCCCGTGGCCGAACAACCCGGTGACGTCGTT
>JBLYYV010000286.1:0-6499 GCA_048550095.1 Gammaproteobacteria bacterium | reverse complement strand
GCGTTGCTGCCAATTGTCGGAGGGGTCTCGAACCTGACCTGGGTATGCCAGGGAAAATCTACGTTAAGACGTTCGGTTGTCAGATGAACGAATACGATTCCGGCAAGATGCTGGACGTTCTGCATGACAGTCACGGACTGGAACTGACGACGGACCCCGAGGAAGCCGACGTCCTGTTGCTTAATACCTGTTCGATTCGGGAGAAAGCACAGGAGAAGGTTTTTTCTCAGCTCGGCCGTTGGCGCATGCTCAAGGAAAAGCGACCGGAGATCGTCATCGGCGTCGGCGGTTGCGTCGCCAGCCAGGAAGGCGAGGCGCTCGTCAAACGCGCGCCTTCCGTGGACCTGGTCTTTGGTCCGCAGACGCTGCACCGGCTACCCGATATGCTTGACAGGACGCGTGCCGACCGGCGCGCCGTCGTCGACATCAGCTTTCCGGAGATCGAGAAGTTCGACAACCTGCCGGCGCCGCGCGCCGAAGGGCCGACCGCGTTCGTGTCGATCATGGAAGGCTGCAGCAAGTACTGCAGTTTCTGCGTTGTACCGTACACTCGCGGCGAGGAGATCAGTCGCCCGCTCGATGACGTCATCGGGGAATGTGTGCGCCTGGCCCGCCAGGGTGTCCGTGAGATCAACCTCCTCGGCCAGAACGTCAACGCGTATCGCGGCGCCACCCATGACGGCAACTGGGCCGATCTCGCCACGCTCATTCGCTACGTGGCGAAGATCGACGAGATCGAACGCATTCGTTTCACCACATCGCATCCGCTGGAGTTCGGCGAACGACTCGTGCAGGCCTACGCCGACGTCCCCAAACTTGCGAACTACCTGCATCTGCCGGTACAGAGCGGCTCAGACCGGATCCTGGCGGCCATGAAGCGGGGCCACACGGTTCTCGAGTACAAGCAGAAAATTCGGCGCCTGCGCGAGGTCCGTCCAGACATCAGTCTGTCGACGGACATCATTATCGGCTTTCCCGGTGAGACCGAAGACGATTTTCGCCGCACGATGGATCTCGTCGACCAGGTCGGTTTCGATCAGTCCTTCAGCTTCATCTATAGCGCCCGGCCCGGAACACCCGCTGCCTCATTGCCGGATCCGACGCCGCAGGACGAGAAACTGGCGCGACTGACCGCACTGCAGGCCCGCATCAACGAGAATGCCATGCGCATCAGCGAAGCGATGGTCGGCACGACGCAACGTATCCTCATCGAGCGCCACGCCCGGAAGGATGCGCGGCAATTGGCCGGCCGCACCGAGAACAACCGCTGGGTCAATTTCGATGGCGACGAGCGTCTGCTCGGGCAATTTGCGGACGTCATCATTTCCGAGGCGCTGCCGAATTCGCTGCGCGGCCGTCTACCGGAGTCCGCACGAGTCGCTTGAGCACCGTCACCGAAACTCAGGAGGTGTTGCTCGAACCGGTCGACAACCGGGTTCTGGCGAATCTGTGCGGGCAGTTCGACGAGCATCTGCGGCAGATCGAGCGCCGTCTCGGTGTGCATATCAGCAACCGAGGCAATCGCTTCCAGGTCATGGGGCCCGGGTCGACATCGCATGTCGGCGCTCGCGTACTGCAGGAACTCTACCGTATCGCCGGCAGTGAGCGACTTGATCCACAGCGTGTCCACATGTGTCTCCAGGAGTCTTCGATGAATGAAGCGGAACCGGCGCCGAACGATGCGCCGGACAAGCAGCCGAATACGGACGACGTCATCCACACCCGGCGCATCTCGATTCGCCCGCGCGGGCCGCACCAGCGCGCCTACATCAGCGGGATCGGCGAGAATGACCTCAACTTCGGTATCGGTCCCGCGGGAACCGGCAAGACCTACCTGGCGGTGGCGAGTGCCGTCGAGGCGCTGGAGCAGGAGCGGGTGCGGCGCATCGTGCTGGTGCGACCGGCGGTCGAGGCGGGCGAGCGGCTTGGCTTTCTGCCCGGTGACATGTCGCAGAAAGTGGATCCGTACCTGCGGCCGATGTACGACGCGCTATACGAGATGCTGGGTTTCGACCGGGTCGCGAAACTCATCGACCGCAACGTGATCGAGATCGCGCCGCTGGCATTCATGCGCGGGCGCACCCTGAACGAGAGTTTCATCATTCTGGATGAGGCGCAGAATACGTCGACCGAGCAGATGAAGATGTTCCTGACCCGCATGGGGTTCGGATCGCGTGCCGTCGTCACCGGCGATGTGACGCAGATCGATCTGCCGCGCAACCAGACGTCCGGGCTTCGTCAGGTCATCAAGGTTCTCGACGGCATACCTGGCGTGGCGTTCACTTTTTTCGATTCCCGTGATGTCGTTCGCCACACGCTGGTGCAGCGTATCGTCGATGCTTATGCCAGCCACGAATCCGATCGTGATCTATCCGGCGACCCATCCGGTCATTCGCCCGGGGAAGGTCAGTCGAAACCATGAGCGACGCCGTAAAGGTCGCGGTCCAGATCGCGACCAGTGACGATGAGGTGCCGCCCGGCGCCAAATGGAACGCGTGGGTTGCCGCGGCACTCGCGGGCGCCGAGCTCGACACGCGAGTGACCGGTTGCTTGACCTTACGGTTGGTCGGTCGCAAAGAGAGCCAGCATCTCAATGAGATGTATCGCCACAAGCTTGGCCCGACCAACGTGTTGGCCTTCGCCGGCGCCCGGTCGGAACTGCCCGACGAAGAAGATGAGTTGGGTGACCTCGTAATCTGCCTGCCCGTCGTCCATGACGAGGCCGAGGCGCAGGGTAAGTCGCCCCTGGCACATCTGGCTCACATGGTTGTGCATGGTACGTTGCACCTGGCGGGCTACGACCACGACAATGAGCGTGCGGCCGCGCGGATGGAGGCGTTGGAAACGAAAGCCATGCTGGGTCTCGGATTCCCCGCGCCGTATGCGTCCGACGGCAGTCAGCGCATCGACGACACGATCAACGAAGGATAAAGAACAACAACATGAACGCCGACAAATCAGACGATCTATCCAGCACCGGTAGCTGGTACGTCAGGTTACGCAACGTATTGAAGGGCGAACCCGCGACGCGGGAGGACCTGCTCGAATTGCTGCGTGACGCTCGCTGGCAACAGGTGCTCGACAGCGATGAACGGACGATGCTCCTCGGCGTGCTGGATGTGTCCGAGGCCCAGGTGCGCGACGTCATGATTCCCCGGTCTCATATGGTCGTGCTCGAACAGACTGCGCCGAAAGACGAGGTGCTGAAGACGATTACCGAGTCGGGGCACTCGCGCTTTCCGGTCATCGGCGAGGATCGCGACGAAGTCGTCGGTATTTTACTGGCGAAAGACGTGCTGTCCTATTTCATCCGGACGCCGGACGAGCCCTTCGACTTCAACAGGTTCCTGCGGCCCGCGACGTTCATTCCCGAAAGCAAGCGACTCAACACGCTATTGAAGGAATTTCGTGTCAGCAGAAACCATATGGCGCTCGTCGTCGATGAATACGGCGGTACGTCGGGTTTGCTGACGATCGAAGACGTGCTCGAAGAGATCGTCGGCGAAATCGATGACGAGCACGATCCACTCGAGGCGGAGCAGATTCAGAAGCAGGAGGACGGACACTTCACGGTTTCCGCGCTGACTCGCATCGACGACTTCGGTCAATACTTCGGCGTCGAGATGTCGGACGAGGATTACGATACCGTCGGCGGCCTGGTGATTCATGAGCTGGGTCGCATGCCGCGTCGTGGCGAGGCCGTCGAATTCGATGGCTTCTCGTTCAAGGTGACGCATGCGGACCGTCGACGTGTGCACACACTGAACGTGTGCCGGGTCGGTGCGTCCTCCGACGATGAGTCCGCGCCGTCGCTTTGAGCGATAACGCCGATTCCGGGCGGCGCAAACTCGCGGCCGCGGCCGTGCTCGGCGCATTGCTGCCGATGGCGTTCGCGCCGTTTCATCTCTACCCGATCGCGTGGCTCCTGCCGGCGCTGCTGTTTCTGTTATGGGAAGGCTGTTCGCCGCGCCAGGCAGCCTTGCGTTCGTTCGTCTTCGGCTTCGCGGCGTTCGCGGCCGGTTGTTACTGGCTGTATATCAGCATTCACGGCTTCGGCGGCGCCCCGATTCCCGTCGTCGTGTTGCTGATGTTGGGTGGATTCGTGCTGCAGGGCGCTTACCTTGCCGTCGCCGGTTTCCTGGCCGGCAGCCTGCCAGTCGAGTCCCGCGCATTGCGCTGGTGCTGCGTCTGGCCGGCTGTGTTTGTGTTCGTCGAGTGGCTGCGCACCTGGGTCTTCTTCGGCTTCCCGTGGCTGGGGCTGGGTTATGGGCAGATCGACGGCCCTCTTCGCGGCTGGGCGCCGCTCGTCGGCATTCACGGCGTGTCACTGATCACGCTGATGATTTCCGGTTCGTTGCTGGCGCTGATACGCGGCGGTCGCGTCGACCGCATCGTCGCCGGGTTGACGCTGGCGCTGGTCGCGGTCACATCATTCGGCCTGTATGACCGGGCATGGACGGTACCCGCCGACGATGAACTGCGCGTCGGTCTTGCGCAAGGTTCGATTCCGCAGGACCGCAAGTGGTTGCCGGCGCAGCTGCGTCCGACCCTGCAGCTTTACGGACAGCTGACATTCGCGGATGACGATCTCGACCTCGTGGTCTGGCCCGAAGTCGCGGTTCCGGCGGTGGCTGATCGACTGCAAGGCTACCTGGATGCGCTGGACAAGCAGGCGCGGGAGCGATCGGTGCAGATCTATCTCGGGATACTGACGCGCGATGTGGACAGCGGTCAGTATCGCAATTCGCTGATCGGTCTCGGTGAATCGCGCGCGGAGTATCACAAGCGCCACCTGGTGCCGTTTGGCGAGTTCTTCCCCGTTCCGGATTTTGCGCGTCGCTGGATGCGCAGCGCCGGACTGCCGAATCAGGACACGCTGGCGGGCGCCAGAGATCAACCACCGTTGCCGGTTGGCGCCTACTCGATGGCGCCGAGTATTTGCTACGAGGATGCCTTCGGCACAGAGCAGCTCGACTTCCTGCCGGAAGCGTCACTGCTCATGAACGTCAGCAACGATGCCTGGTTCGGCGATTCGATCGCGCCGCATCAACACCTGCAGATCGCGCAGATGCGATCGCTCGAGTCCGGTCGGCCGATGCTGCGGACGACCAACACGGGGATTACGGCGGTGATCGGCGCCGATGGTCGGATCGTTGCCCGTTCCGAGCAATTCGAGGCAGATGTGCTCCGCGCCGCTGTTCGTCCGCACACCGGCTCGACGCCATATATGCTGACCGGCAACTGGGTCGTCATCGTCCTGTGCCTGTGTCTGATGGGTCTCGGGGGCTATTCGACCCGCCGGTAACGGTGTTCCGGGGACAGTCTACTGATCTCTCAGCTACAATCCCTCCGCAACGCGTTTTGGCACAGAGACGAGCAGAGTATCCCCGTGACCGAGAATTCTTATACACCCGGAGAGATCGAAGCCGCCGCGCAGGCTGCGTGGGCGTCGGCCAACACGTTCCGTGCGGTCGAAGATCCGGACCGGGAAAAATTCTATTGCCTGTGCATGTTCCCGTACCCGAGCGGACGCCTGCACATGGGTCATGTTCGCAACTATACGATCGGCGATGTGATATCGCGCTATCAGCGAATGCTCGGTAAAAACGTTTTACAGCCAATGGGTTGGGATGCTTTCGGCTTGCCGGCAGAAGGTGCGGCGATCAAGCATGGCATGGCGCCTGCGAAGTGGACGCGCGAGAACATCGACTACATGCGGGGTCAGCTGCAGCGACTCGGATTCGGTTACGACTGGGAACGCGAGCTGGCGACCTGCGACCCTGCGTACTACCGGTGGGAACAATGGCTGTTCACCCGGATGCTCGGCAAGGGCCTGGCCTATAAGAAGCAGGCCGTCGTGAACTGGGACCCGGTCGATCAGACCGTGCTCGCCAATGAGCAGGTGATCGACGGCTGCGGCTGGCGCTCGGGTGCGCCGGTCGAGCGGCGCGAGATTCCCCAGTGGTTCCTGCGGATCACGGACTACGCCGAAGAATTGCTCGAGGAGCTGGACAACGTCGACTGGCCCGAGCCGGTCAAGATCATGCAGCGCAACTGGATTGGTAAATCGCGCGGCGTCGAAGTGCGCTTTGCGATCGAAGATTCTGACGACACGCTCGATATTTACACGACGCGACCCGACACCCTGATGGGCGTCACCTACATGGCGGTCGCGGCGGAACATCCGCTCGCCGTGGCGGCGGCCGAAAACGACCCGGAGCTGGCAGGATTCCTCGAGGAGTGCGCGCGCAATGCGGTCTCCGAGGCGGCCATGGAAACCATGGAGAAGAAGGGCAAGCCACTCGGCGTCAACGCGCTGCATCCGATCACGGGTGCGGCGGTGCCCGTCTATGCCGCGAATTTCGTGCTGATGACATATGGCACCGGCGCCGTGATGGCGGTACCCGGCCACGACCAGCGCGACTGGGAGTTCGCCGACAAGCACGGGCTGCCGATCGTCCAGGTTATTGCGCCGTCCGAAGAGGGTCAGGAATGTGAT
>JBLYYV010000285.1:0-3738 GCA_048550095.1 Gammaproteobacteria bacterium | reverse complement strand
GGTTCACACACCGGTGCAAAAATACCACCGATCGGGCACTCCGCGCCGATTACGTTGCCGCCGAGGCAACGCCTCCATTCAACATTTTGTTAGACTCCGTCCCATGAAAATGTACCGCAAAGCTAAAAGCGACCAACGCAAGCGCCCGCCCGGACGGCTGCTGCGGAACCTCGTGGTCGTGCCGGCCTGCCTGCTTCCGCTGCTGGCAACCGCCGCGGACCTGAATCCCGGTCGCATCAACTGGTCCGAACTGAGTTTTCACGCATCGAAGTTCTTTATCTCTATCAAAGCCGACGTATCGCTGTCGGACATACCCGGCGATGAAATCGACGGGCTGCTGACAGACCCCGGCGAAGGTCAGGCGGTCGCGGTCGCGGGACCGTCGAAGGAACTCGTGTTCGCAACCGGAATTATGGGTCGCAAGACGCGCGCCGCCGTGCTGCTCAACGCCGAGAACGGCGCGACGCTGCAACGCACCTCGCACGATTCGGGCAGCCGCAATCGGCACCGGATCTACCGCTATACCGACATCGGCGCGTATCAGAAGACCTGGTGGCCGGTCGGCGAGGAAGAAGAAAAACTGCCCACGGATAACTGGGAGCAATGGTCGAAGTACGAGGAAGGCATGCGGCCATTCGCCGAGGCGGTGCATGGGCAGATCGTCACCGACCCCGGTGCGCTGCTGTATCTCGTCGGCACTGCGCCCCTGGAAAAACCGGGCGACAAAGTCGAAATTTATGCGTACGCGCGCAAGAACGTGCATCGGGTCACGATCGAAGTCGCGGGCATGGAGCGGATCAAGGTGAATTACAATCAGCAAGGCGGCGACGGCGCGGGCCAGAAAAAAGGCAAGGTCGATGCGCTCAAGTTATTGGTGCGCGGAGACATGGTCGACGACGGTGACAGCGACGACCAGTTTGAATTGCTCGGCCTGCGCGGCGACATCGACATCCACATCGATCCGGTAACGCGAGCGCCGATCCAGATCGAGGGCAACGTCAAGATCGCGGGGCATGCGATCATGCGCCTGAAGCGAATTAGACTCGAAAGCTAAGCAATCATTCTAACTAAAGAGGAATCAAAGATGATTCGATCCGGCACTAAAACTCCGATCCTCTCGGCCGTTGGCGCCGCACTCCTCCTCGCCGGCTGCGCGAGCCAACCGAAGATCTACACCAACCAGGATCCTTCGGCGAACTTCGGCAATTTCAAGACGTTCGGATTCCAGGCCCAGCTTGGCACGGACGGCGACCAGTATGCGTCGCTTGCGAGTCAGTACCTCAAGACGGCCACCGTCCGCGAAATGACGGCGCGCGGTTACAAGGAATCGGCGAACCCTGATATCAGCGTCAACTTCAGCGTCGTGACGGAAGAGAAGATTCGCACCACGCAGACGCCAACGGCCGGCGGCTACTACGGGTATCGCGGCTATGGCGCGTGGGGCGGCTACGGCGGCTATGAAACGCGCGTCACGCAGTACACGGAAGGCACGGTGAACCTCGACATTGTCGACGTTAGGAAGCAGCAACTGGTCTGGGAAGGCGTCGTCGTCGGCAAGGTAACAGACGAAGTCCGCGAAAACCTGCAAGCCGTTTGCGATGAGGTCGTCACCGAGATCCTGTCGAACTACCCATACGTCGCCGGCAATCCGACGCCGCAACCGCTACCGGGCGACAAGTAACACCGGCTAACGGTTACGAATACGGGCCGCCAGTGCGCTGGCGGCCTCTTCGTCTCCCATTCGCTGGTAGACGTTTACGAGCGTCGCCACGAGTTGTGGGTATTCTCCGAAACGCACCAGCGCCCCTTCCAGCACCTCGGCCGCAGCGCCGCTCTCTCCCTGGGCGTCGAGGGCCAGCGCGTAAGCAAGAACGGATTGCGGTTCGGCATCGGCCGCATTCGCCGCCATCCCGAGTTCCGTGACCGCCTCGGGCAGACGCCCCATTCTTACCAGCGTCAGGCCCAGCGAATGATGCAACGAGGATTGACTGCCCGGGGGAATACGCTCAAGCGCGCTGCGCAACAGTTCTTCCCCCTCGATATCGCGACCCAGCGCCCGGTAGAGATCGGCGAGATTCACATACCCCGGCACGAATTGCGGATTCATCCGCAATGCCGTGCCGTACGCGCGCTCCGCTTCCTCGAACCGCCGCTGACCGGCACGTAGATTGCCGATATTGATATGAGATTCCGCGCGCTCCGAGTTGACCAACTGCGCCGCGACGTACTCCTCGGCACCGCGTTGCAGATCCACGATCGATGCCTGCGGCAATAGCTCGAGATCGAGGGACGCCATTGCGCTGACCGTCTCGAGCCTGACGCCGAGAACAGGATCATTCAGCAACTTCGGCCCGACGGAGCTGATGACTGCCGGGTGGCTTTGTTGCAGGGAGCGCGCGACCGACCAACGGATCAGCGGGTCCGTGCTTGCCGCACGCTCACTCACCAGGGCGATCGTCGCCGGATCGCCATCCATAGAAGTTTCCGAGATAGCGGTCGCCCGGATAATCGCCGGCGCCAGGGCGTTCGTCGCGAGCCTCAATAACTCATCACGCGCCTCGGCCGGGTTCTGATGCGAGAATACGAGGCTGTCGACCCAGTGTGCGCCCGGCTTCGGCGCTCGCCCAAGCTCTTCGAGTACATTGCTGGCCCAATCGGCGCCCTTGTCCGCGTGACAATTGTCGCAGGCATTCGGTGTGTCATGCTCGACGGTCAAGTCCGGCCGCGGGATCCGAAAGCTGTGATCGCGGCGCGCGTCGACCTGCATATACGTCGTCGCGGGCATATGACAGTCGACGCAAGCGGCAGCGACATCAGAGCCCGCGGGTTGCAACTGGTGCTCGGCCGTCGCGAAACGCTCGCCGAGATGACACTGCAGGCAGACATTGGAACCGTCCGCTCGCAACTCGAGGCTGTGCGGATCGTGACAATCGCTGCAGGTCACGCCCTTCTGATGCATCCGGCTCTGCATGAACGAACCCCAGACGTAGACCTCATCCAGAATTTGTCCGTCCGCGTGATACAGGGGCGGCTCCGGCAACGACGGAATATATGCGTCGAGAAATTCTGTGCCCGGCGGCGCCGAGTGAGCGATCCGCGAGCGCCGCGAATGACAGGGCGCACAGGTATCGATCTCGACGCTCGTCATGCGAGAGCGATTGCGAGTGCTATTGCCGGTCTCGGCATTCATCAACCAACCAACATCCCGACGTTCATCGAAATGGACGATCAGCCCGTTGTCTTCCGACGCGCGCCCAGATTCTCCCCATGCCAGGTGCGCGGAGGCGGGACCATGGCAGGCCTCACATGCGACGTTGATCTCCGACCACCGCGTATCGAACTGGTTGGATGCAAGATCGAAGCGCTTCTCCAGACCGGTGGAATGGCAGTCCGCACACATCGAATCCCAGCTCTGACTCATTTTCGTCCAGTGGAGCACGTCCGTATGGTCGATCGGATCATCGCCGTAAACGTGAAACCAGCGTTGCCCACCCTGTTCTGCATCCCGACTATCCCAAGCGACGCCGAGTGCCTGCATCCGGCCGTCATTCAGCTCGACGATGTATTGCTGCAGCGGGTCAATACCAAACGTATAGCGCACCGGAAACTCGGCGATCGTGCCGTCCGGACCGTCGGTGCGGGTGAAGAACGCGCCGTCGCGCACGTAAAACTCCGTCTTTACGCCATTGTGCTCGAACGTCGAATTGTCGAAATCACCCACCACGTATTCCTCGGTTG
>JBLYYV010000284.1:0-5637 GCA_048550095.1 Gammaproteobacteria bacterium | reverse complement strand
TTACAACGGCGCAGACACGATATACCAGAGCGGGGCCGCCGTGTCAGCCGGAATCGATGAATCGTTACGAATCGTTACACAGTGGCCGTGATGCATCAGAAGATGAACGTCATATTCCCCGTCTCGCCGGGTACCCTGAGCGGCGAAACGACGGTTTCGAACAGTGAGTCGACTCGCGTCTGGCCGTCCGGCTCGCGCGTGATCAGGCAGGCCTCCATGGCCGGCCTCTTGCCGATGACGACGAACGCCCGTCCGCCCGGCTTTAACCACTGTTCAAACCGCGGGTCGTACTTCGCGATCGACCCCGTGACAGCGATCACGTCAAAGGCATGTGGCTCGCTCCGTTGGTAGACGTCCTGCACGCGGAGGTCGCAGTTGGAGATGCCGAGGCTGTTCAGTCGGTCCGTCGCAGCATCGATGCGCGTGGCCGATGCGTCGATACTCGTGACGTGCCTGGCGAGTCGGGCGAGGCAAGCGGTGAGGTAACCGCTGCGGGTTCCGACCTCCAGCACCGTGTCTTCCGGTTGCGGGCAAAGTGCCTGCAGTATCCGGCCCTGTAGCTGGGGCGTCAGCATCCGCTGTCGCGATATCGCGTCGAGCGGCAGCTCGGTATCGACGAACGCGAGTGTCGAGAATTCGTCGCTGACGAAGTGATCGCGCGGTATGGCATCCATGACGTCCAGCACGCGGGGATTAGTGACGTCCCAGCAACGGATCTGCTGCCGGACCATGTTCTTGCGGGCGGTATCGGGGTCGAAATTCATTGCGGGTTTGAATCGGTCTCTCAACTGGGAATCAAGGTCGCGCGACGCCGATCGGCACTATACATCACACGATATGTAACCCGCCCGCAGCCGGGTCTGGTCCATGCTGGATATTATGGTGAATGCATCCGTCTGGCGAGGGCTGCATCGGCTATTCTACAAAGCATGATCGAAGCCTGGCTGATACCGCTGCTGGCATTGGCCTGCCTGGGCTTTGCATTCACCTGCTGGCTGTTGTGGCGCCGCTGGCGGCGCTATGCCCGGCAGGTCGCTGCAATGCATGACGACGTTGTCGAATCAGCGGAAGCCGCGGCGTTTGGTAAGCGCATTTCGCGGCGCGATCTGCCGACGGAACTCTACGATCTCGGCGGCGTCATCAATAAGCTGTTCGATGCCCTGGCGTCCAAGGACGCGCAGATGCGCCAGCGTGAATCGTTGTTTCAGGATCTCGCCAACACGTTACCCGATATCGTGCTCGTGCATCGCGAGCGCATCATTTTCTCCAATCAGCGCGCGGCCGAGCCAATGGGTCTCGGTCCCGAACAGCTGATCGGCCGCCACGTCACTGATCTCGTGCGGCCGGCGTACCGTTCGCTGGTTCGCAAGGCGATATCGAGCCAGCTTGCGGGCGAGGACAGCGACGAAAGCTATGAGCTGCAATTGATCAACGGGGGCGACCGCGGCATGTGGGTCGACGCCGTGAGCACGGCGATCAACTATCGTGGCGAACAGGCGATTCTGACGGTTGGTCACGACATCAGCTATCGCAAGAGCGTCGAGGCCGCGCTCAGTCGCAGCAAGCGGCAGGCGCAGTTCACGCTCGAGTCCATCGGCGAAGGCGTCATTACCGCGAGCACCGACGGCAAGATCGACTATATGAACGCGGCGGCGGAGAAGCTCACCGGCATGCCGCGCAGCGAGTCCATCGGCCGCCGGCTGGGTGAGATCGTCAAGCTGGTCGACGAAGGTGACCGGCGCGATCTGGGCGATCCGATCCTGCGTTCGCTGACCGACCGCAGGCGCGTCAGCATGGGCAGCCGGGCGTTGATGATTACGAACGGCGGCGACGCGGAGTTGTCCGTCGAAATGACGGCATCGCCGATCAAGGGGCCGGATGGATCGATGGGCGGGGTCGTCGTGATCATGCATGACGTCACCGAGATGCGCGGTCTCGCCCAACAGATGACCTACCAGGCCGCGCACGACCCGCTGACCGGCCTGATCAACCGGCGTGAGTTCGAGCGGCGTATCGAAGCGTCCATGCATTCGGTACGGGACGGTGAGGGTTCGCATGTATTGTGTTACCTGGACCTCGACCGCTTCAAGGCCGTCAACGACACCTGCGGGCATATGGCCGGCGATAACCTGCTGCGTGAGATCTCGGCGTTGATCAAGGACCAGGTGCGTGAATCGGACTTCGTCGCGCGCCTGGGCGGGGATGAGTTCGGCATGTTGCTGATCGGCTGTCCGCTGACCAAGGCGCGCCAGATCGCCGACGATGTGATCCGCGCCGTTCGCGACTATCGTTTCGTCTGGCAGGACAAGATTTTCACGATTGGCGTCAGCATCGGCCTGGTCGAGATCGGCAAGGAAAGCGGCACGATCAAGGACATCCTGAGTGCGGCGGACTCCGCGTGTTACGTCGCCAAGCAACGCGGGCGGGGCCAGGCGCACGTATATTCGGCCAAGGACGAAGTCTCTGCGCGCCAGCGCGGCGAAATACACTGGCTCGGTCTTCTGCAGTCGGCGCTGAAAGAAGATCAGTTTGAAATCTATTCGCAACCGATCATCTCGGTCTCGGGTAATGCCAACGACGGGCCCTCGGTCGAAGTGCTGCTGCGCATGCAGGACGAGGAGGGTCAGATCGTCATGCCGAAGCACTTCATTAAGGCCGCCGAGCGGTATCAGTTGATGCCGAGCGTCGATCGCTGGATGGTGCAGGCTACGTTGGCGGCCGTCGGGCAGGGCGCGATCCGGCTTCCGGAAGGCCGCAGTTGCACGATCAACCTGTCCGGCCAGACGCTGGGGGAGGCGACGTTTCTCGAGTTCGTCGTCGATTGCCTGGACCATAGCCAGGTCGATCCCGGTCAGGTCTGTTTCGAAATCGCCGAAAGCGCTGTGATGTCCGACCTCGAGCATGCGCGGCGCTTCGTCGGTGTGCTGCACGGGATGGGGTGCGAGTTCGGGCTCGACGACTTCGGGCGCGGCATTGGCTCCTTCACCAGCCTCCAGGATTTGTCGATCGATTTTTTGAAGATCGACGGCGCCTACACGCACGATCTCGTACCCGACAGCCTCAATCACCAGGTCGTCACGGCGATCACGCGGCTCGCCAAGACCGTGGGCTTCCAGGTCATTGCGGAGCAGGTTGAAGAGCAGGCGGACTTCGATGCCCTCAGGGACATCGGCGTCGACTTCGTGCAGGGCTATTACGTCCAGCGACCCGAGAAGCTGTAGCCACCTATCGGACCGTGATCGAGATCCGGCACCGCTAGCCCCACTCCCCGAATTCGGCGTGATAGTTTACCGATCCTGCAGTTGTGACGGGTTCCGGGAGTACGGATGAAAGTTGCGGTGACGGCGGCCAGTGGCAATCTCGGCCATGCCATTCTCAAGTATCTCGTTGCGGAGATCGGCGCCGACAACGTCGTCGCGGTCGCGCGTTCTCCGGAGAAAGTCACGACCCCGGGTATCGAGAAGCGAGCCGGTGACTACAACTCCGTCGACGAACTGACCCGGGGATTGGCCGGTATCGATACCGTCGTCATGATCTCGGCCCCGGTCGGCGACTGGGATCGCATCCCGATGCATCGCAATGTCATCGAGGCGGCGAAAACCGCGGGCGTCAGCAGAATGATCTTCACGAGCGTCGTCGGCAGCGGGGTCGAAAAGGACACCTGGTTCTGGCCGACGCAGCAGGTCAACCGGCAGGCCGAAGTAGATCTCCAGGCGTCCGGACTCGACTGGGTCGTGGCCAGAAACGGTTTGTATCTCGAGAAGGACCTTGCGCATATCGTGCATGCGCGCGCTGTGGGTGTTTATCGCAATATCGTCGGCGACGGCCTGGCCGGATACATCACGATTGATGAGCTGGCCTACGCGACGGCGAAACTGGCGATCGACCCTGCGTCGGGCGGGCAGATCTACAACCTCGTCGGCGATACGCTGAGCCAGGCCGGGCTCGTCGACCTGGCGAACCAGGTGTATGGCATGCAAGTGCGCTACCAGACGATCAGCGACGAAGAGAATATCGCGGAGCTGATGAAGGATCCTAAAATCGCGGCACGCGGCGAGCATGTCGCGAAGATGCTGACGGGTTGCTTCCAGGCGGTGCGCGTCGGCGCGTTCGACGTCGAGTCGGATTTCGAGCGCGCGGCCGGTCGACCGGTAAAGCCGACCTTGCAGATGATCGAAGAACAGCGCGATTCAGGATCTATCTGAGGGTTACGGTCTCCGCGATCGAATTACCCGGCGCCGCGAATCTCGCGCAGCGGCCGGATCCCCATCCACAACAACAGGCCCCCAATCGGAACGCTGGCGCAATTCACGAGCGCAACCGACAGGCCGACGGCCATCTCGTCCCCCAGCATGTATTCCGTGATGAACCCGACGCCGGTTGGACCGACACCGGTCGATATCAGGTTCAGTGAGAGCATCCAAACCGCTGAGAGTTGCGCGCGCATCTGATTCGGGGCCACGAGTTGCAGCGTCGTCGGTGCCGCGGCAATCGGAATGCTCGCGCAGAAGACAAACGGGCACGCGAGCGCGATCGTCATCTGGGTGCTGGAGAGTGTGGTCGCAAACAGGCTCAGCGGCAGCAACAGAGCGGCGGCGATGAGCCCGACGCGGAAGGGCGCGTCCACATGGCCGCGCCGCTGCAACTGATCGCTCAACCAGCCCCCGAAATAAACGCCGGCCGGCGAAAAGATCAGCAGAATGAGTCCGAGTGTCAGGCCGGTATCGCCGCGGGAATAGCCATGGACGCGGTTCAGGTATGCAGGGACCCACGTGAGGAAGGTCGTGATTGGAACGGCGAGCAGGGCAAAGCCAACGAACACGGACGTAAACAAACGGCGATTGGTTCTGACATAGCGGGCGACTTCGCCGATGGGGATTCCCTTGTCGTGACCCGCGATTTTTCCCCTGCGGGCAGGTTCCTTCACCGTCAGCATCAGCAGCGCGACGATCAGGCCGGGTAGTCCGACGATAAAAAACACCATTTGCCAGGGTTGGACGATTCCAATCAGCGGCAACGATACTTCGCCGGCGCGGGATAGGGCCTGAATCACCATGCCGCCGACGATGAAGGCGATACCGGCGCCGAGAAAGGCACCGCCCTGGTAGACCGCGAGCGCGCGGCCGAGCTTGTCGCGCGGAAACAGGTCCGAAATCATGGAATAAGCCGACGGCGACAAAGCCGCCTCACCGACGCCGACGCCCACGCGAGCCAAGAACAGGCCCGTGAAGCTCTTCGCGAGGCCGCAAGCCGCGGTCATCAGGCTCCACAGGAAGATGCCGATGGCGATGATGCCGCGCCGGCTATGCCGGTCGGCGAGGCGCCCGATCGGGATACCCACGAGCGTATAAAAAATCGCAAACGCCAGGCCCTGGAGCAAACCGATGCCGAAATCCGAGATTCCGAGGTCGTTCTTTATCGGTTCGACGAGCAGCGCGATGA
The DNA here is from genome assembly GCA_048550095.1 of Gammaproteobacteria bacterium. Lineage (GTDB taxonomy): Bacteria > Pseudomonadota > Gammaproteobacteria > Steroidobacterales > SMWD01. The sequence goes on along the minus strand of JBLYYV010000284.1, from coordinate 195 downwards.
TGCTGCGATCGATGAACGAGAAGATGAACGCGATCAGCAGAATACCGATCGCGTACCAGGCACGCGCGGGGCTCGGCCAGGGTTCGTCGTGCGCATCGTCGTGGCCGGAGTCCTTCATGGAGATTGTGCGCCTGTGTCGTAGAGTTCGTGAGCGGCCTGTGTGATCTCGTTCGCGAGCAATTGTGCCGGTTTCGC
>JBLYYV010000283.1:0-11556 GCA_048550095.1 Gammaproteobacteria bacterium | reverse complement strand
GTACGAGGTTTACGAGTGCACGCTCGACGTCGATCGCATCGAGGCGAACCCGAACCTGCGCGAGTCACAGTAGTCGCACCTGCTGCTGAACAACGACAATATACTGTTGAAGAATCGGTGGAATGACAATCTCGAGGGCGGCGGCGAGACCATGCCGGAGTTTGCACTGACTTACGGGTTCCGCGGCGCGTCGAAGTTCTGGTTCGGAAAGCGCAAGGAGCCGTACTGGCTGCCGATTCCGGATCTCGGCCCGCGCTCCGAGGTGGTCATCTACGAAGCGAACCGGATCGATCCGGACGTCAGCTTTACGAACGAGGCCTGCGAGCAGCTGACCGGGATTCCCCGGGCGTTCCTGCGCCAGGCACTGCAGGGGATCGTCAATGAGGCGAAGAAGCGGGGCGTGGCGAAGATCGACCTGGAGTTCGTGCAGAAATTGAACGCGGAGCGGGATGGGTAGGAGACTGGGGTCAGATCTTCAGATCTGACCCCGATCGGGGTTGAATCTGGCCGTTAGCCGAAGTCCGGCGGTCCGGATACAGCCGCATTCGGCTTGTCGCGGTCAATGCCGAATTTTTCTGCCGCCGACTCCAGTTCTGCATCGGTCACGAGGCCGCCGTCGGCCAGCGACGCCAGCGCAGCCCACGCGATGTATCCTGCGCTGACCTCGAAGTGCGCGCGCAGATCCGGGCGCGACTCGCTGACACCGTAACCGTCGGTGCCGAGTACGACGTAAGGCCCGGGTACCCAGCGCGCGATGCTGAGCGGCAGAGCCTTCATATAGTCTGAGGCTGCGACGAACACGCCTTGCTCGTCGCCGAGTAACTGGCGAACGTAAGGCTGCTCGTGCGCATGCGGCGAGAACATGGCTCTCCGTTCCGCCTTTAGGCCTTCGCGGCTCAACTCGTTGTAGCTCGTGACGCTCCAGATGTCGGTCGCAATGTCGAGATCCTCGAGCAGGTCGCGCGCTTTGAGCACCTCGGTCATGATCGCGCCGCTCCCGAAGAGGTTGGCCTTGCGGCCGCCTTTCGCCTGCCGGGGCGAACGCTCGAAGCAGTACATGCCCTTGACGATGCCGTCCTCCGCGCCTTCGGGCATCGGCGGCATCACGTAGTTCTCGTTGCAGATCGTGATGTAGTAGAAGACGTTCTCCTGCTGCTGGTACATCCGGCGGATGCCATCACGCACGATCACGGCCAGTTCGTAGGCGAACGCGGGGTCGTAGCTGAGCAGGTTCGGGACGGTATTCGCGATGACCTGCGAATGGCCGTCTTCGTGCTGCAGGCCTTCACCGTTCAGCGTCGTGCGTCCGGACGTGCCGCCGAGCAGGAATCCGCGCGACAGCATGTCGCCGCAGCTCCAGATCATGTCGCCGACGCGCTGGAAACCGAAGATCGAATAAAAAACGTAGAACGGAATCGTCGGCACGCCATGCACGGCGTAGGCGGTGCCGGCCGACAGGAACGACGCCATCGCGCCGGCCTCGCAGATGCCTTCCTGCAGGATCTGTCCGTCGGTCGCCTCGCGATAGGGCATCAGCGTTGAGCTGTCGACTGGCCGGTATTTCTGCCCTTCGGAAGAATAGATGCCGGCCTTGCGGAACAGCGCTTCCATACCGAATGTGCGTGCTTCGTCGGGAACGATCGGCACGATGTAACGGCCGAGTTCATCGTGGTCGAGCAGCTTGGACAGCATGCGCACGAATGCCATCGTCGTCGACAGCTCGCGTTCGCCCGAACCGTTGATCTGATCCTTGAAGACATCGAGGGACGGCGCGGGCAGCGACGGGCAGTCGACTTTGCGGCGCGGCCAGGCTCCGCCCAATTCAGCACGTCGTGCTCGCAGGTATTCGAGTTCCGGGCTCCCTTCGGGCGGCCGATAGAAGTCGGCGCGGGCCGCGGCATCGTCGTCGAGGTCGATCGCCAGCCGGTTGCGCGTCTCGATCCGCTCTTCGCGACTCAGGTTCTTCTTTTGATGGACCGCGTTGGATCCCTCGTGGCCCTCCATGCCGTATCCCTTGATCGTCTTGATCAATATTACGGTCGGGCCCTTCGTGCTGCGCGCCGCTCGATCGAACGCCGCGTAGATCTTCTTATGGTCATGTCCGCCGCGCCGGATACAACGAATCTCTTCGTCCGACAGGACCCGCATGATCTCCTCGAGCTTCTGGTCACCGGCAACCCAGTGTTCGCGCACCTCCGGCCCGCTGGATACGGAGTACATCTGGTAGTCGCCGTCGACGGCGCGCTCCATGCGATCCTGGAGGACGCCGTCGTGATCAATCGCGAACAGCTTGTCCCATTCGCCGCTCCAGATCACCTTGATGACGTTCCATTGCGCGCCGCGGAAGCTGCGCTCGAGTTCCTGGATGATTTTGCCGTTACCGCGCACGGGACCGTCCAGGCGCTGCAGGTTGCAGTTGACGATCAGCACGAGATTGTCGAGCTGTTCTCGTGCAGCGATATTGATCGTGCCGAGTACTTCGGGCTCGTCCGACTCTCCGTCCCCGATGAAGCCCCATATCTTGCCGCCGTTTTTCGGCTTCAGGCCCCGGTTTTCCAGGTACTTCGCAAATCGAGCCTGATATATCGCGGTCGGCGTGGACAGCCCCATCGAAGCGGTTGGCATCTGCCAGAAGCCAGGCATGTTGCGTGGATGAGGATATGAAGAGAGCCCGCCGCCGGGTTGCAGCTCACGGCGGAAGTTCTCGAGCTGGGTTTCGCTCAGGCGGCCCTCGACGAACGCCCGGGCGTAGACGCCGGGTGCGGCATGTGCCTGGATCCCGATGAGGTCGCCGCCGTAGTCATCCGTCTTGTTGCGGAAAAAGTGGTTGAGCCCGACCTCCATCATGGTCGCGGCGGATGCATAAGTTCCGATGTGACCGCCAACGCCGGTGCCGCTGTCGTAGGCCTTCAGCACCATGGCCATCGCGTTCCAGCGCAGAATGTTTTCGATGCGGGATTCGAGCTCGATATCACCGGGGTAGGCCGGTTGCTGGTCGAGCGGTATCGTATTTCGATACGGGGTGTTGAGCGTCGCGCTGTCGATGATGACGTGTTCGTCCGCGAGGTATTCCTGGACCGCGCGGAAGATCGCTTTCGCGCGTTCCGGACCTTCAGTGCGCAGCAATGATTCCATGGACTCGAGCCATTCCTGCAACTCGACGTCATGGGCTACGGTATCGGCACGCCTTGAGACCATTTTTTTCGTTCTCCCGGAGATCGGTTTGTTCCACTCCCTGAGGCTCCCGGGCACGGGCTCGGCTGCGGGTGCCTCGACAGGAAAGCGGTGGGCTTGTAATTTTGCATTCGCGAGGAATGGTCACTCGCCGCTAAACAGTATAGCGTAAGCACCGAATCTGTGGCGATAAGGTTTCTAAAAGTCCGGGCGTAAGCGGTTCATATTTAAGTATTTATACGTATGCTGTGATGGTTGATTCTAACGACATAAGCGAACCGGGCGGTCAACGTTCGTGGCGAGGTAGCCGATGAGCGGGGCCGACGCGTCAAGGCGCGACTTGCTGCGGTTCATGCTCGGTTCGCCGCTGGTTGCCAGCGCTGCGGGGCTCGCGGCCTGGTGGCCGGATGACGCCGGCGCGACGCCGGACCTGGCGGTGCCCGAATCCGCGCGGCAGGCGCTCGACGTGTTCCAGATCAAGGCGGCCGCCAAAAGCAGGCTCGGTCTCGCACCATGGCATTTCATCGTCGGCGGTGCGGATGACGGGGAGACGATGAGCGCGAATCGTCGGGCGTTCGACGCATGGCAGATTCGAGCGCGACGCCTCGTGGACGTCAGCCGCATCGAGACCGGCGTCGACTTGTTCGGTGAGAAAATATCGTCACCGATCATGCTCGCGCCCGTCGGCGATCAGCAGTTCGTGCGCGACGATGGTGAAGTGGCCAGCGCGCGGGCGGCCGCCAAGCGCGGCCACGTCATGATCTGTTCGACCGTCAGTAACTACTCGATTGCCGAGATCGCTGCTGCGGGGCGCGGTCCGCAATGGTTTCAGCTCTATCCGAGCCGGCATCGGCCGTTCATGAAGCACCTGATCGACGCGGCGGAAGGGGCCGGGTCTCGAGTGCTGGTCGTGACGGTGGATGGTCCGACAATCGGCAACCGTGAGGCGGAGCGCTGGTTCCGCACCCGCAGCGACCGCGGCGCCGTAAGGATGGGCAATTTCGAAAGCTATGACGGCAAGAAAGGCATCGGGGATCCGACGCTGGATTGGGGTATCGTGGAGTGGTTGCGAGCGCAAACCGAGCTGCCAATCGTGCTGAAGGGTATCGTCACGCATGAAGATGCCGCCCTGTGCGTGGAGCACGGTATCGATGGGCTCATCGTGTCAAACCACGGCGGACGCCAGGAAGAGAGCGGCCGCGGCACCCTGGAATGCCTGCCGGAGATCGTCAGTATCGTCGACGGGCGCATGCCCGTCATGATTGACGGCGGCCTGCGCCGGGGCACTGACGTGTTCAAGGCCCTGGCACTCGGCGCGAGCGCGATCTGCATCGGACGACCGTACCTGTGGGGCCTCGGGGCGTTTGGGGAAGCGGGTGTGGCACGCGTGCTGTCCCTGCTCGATGCAGAGCTGAAACGCATCATGCAGTTCGCTGGCACCGTCGATATCGAATCGATCGACAGGAACTCCCTAATTAAACGGTGACGGACTGAGCACCGTATCCGTCGCATCCTCGTCCGGGAAGGTGTCGGGATAGTCCAGGTTGTAGTGCAACCCGCGACTCTCGTGCCGCGCCTGTGCGCTTCGAATCGTCAGCTCCGCAATCAGCAACAAATTGCGCAGCTCGATCAAATCGTTCGTTACCTTGAAATGTCCGTAGTACTCGGCCACTTCGCCTTTCAGCAGTTCGACCCGGTGCAGCGCTCGCTCGAGCCGTTTGTTCGTCCGCACGATACCGACGTAGTCCCACATGAACTGTCGCAGTTCATGCCAGTTGTGCGAGACCACGATCTGTTCGTCCGGATCGGTTACGCGGCTCTCATCCCATGCGGGAAGCTCGGGTGGCGCCGGCGCATCCGTCTGGAGTTCCGCGACAATGCTTTCGTGCGCAGCTCTCGCGAATGCGGCGCATTCGAGTAGCGAATTGCTGGCCAGCCGGTTCGCCCCATGCAGGCCGGTATGTGCGCACTCGCCGATCGCATACAGGCCGGGTATATCGGTCATGGCGGTGAGGTCCGTGACGATCCCGCCGCACGTGTAGTGCGCGGCCGGGACGACCGGTATCGGATCCTGCGTGATATCAACGCCGAACTCCCGGCAGCTGCGAGCAATATTTGGAAACAGTGACAGGACTTCGTCGGCCGGTTTGTGACTGATGTCGAGATAGACACTGTCATGGCCGCCGCGTTTCATCTCGTAGTCGATGGCGCGCGCGACGATGTCTCTCGGCGCCAGTTCCGCACGCTCGTCGTGTTCGGGCATGAAGCGTGTACCGTCCGGCAAGCGGAGCTTGCCGCCTTCGCCGCGGACCGCCTCCGAGATCAGCACGGACTTCGCATGCGGGTGATACAGGCAGGTCGGGTGAAATTGCACGAACTCGAGGTTGGCGACACGACATCCTGCTCGCCAGGCCATCGCGATACCGTCGCCCGTCGCCGTATCCATGTTGCTCGTATACATGTACACCTTTGACGCGCCGCCGGTGGCAAGCACGACGATGCGCGCCGCCAGGGTCCGAACCTGGTTCGTATTGCGGTCCAGCGCGTAGGCGCCCAGGCATCGGTTATGGTCGCAGGTGCCGAGTTTCTCCGCCGTCACCAGGTCGACGACGATCTGATCGACGAGGACGGTAATCGCGGGATTCGCGTCGACCTGGTCTCGCAGCGCGGCCATGACCGCACGACCGGTCGCATCGGCCGCATGCACGACCCGGCGGTGGCTGTGTCCGCCTTCGCGCGTCAGGTGCAGCGCGTTCTGTCCGTTTTCATTCGTTTGCGTGAACGTGACACCGCGTTGAATGAGCCACTCGATACTTTCCGGGCCGCTGGAGACCGTAAAATCGACGGCCGCTTCGTCGCAGAGCCCCGCGCCCGCGATGAGCGTATCGCGCAAGTGGTCCTGCGGAGAATCGCCGGGGCCTACGGCCGCCGCGATGCCACCCTGAGCCAGGTTGCTGGCACTTTCGGTCAGCGGACCTTTGGCGATCAGGCCGACGTCGTGGCCGGATTCGGCCAGTCGGAGCGCAAGCGACATACCGGCCAGGCCTGCGCCGATAATCAATACTTCGAAGCCGCGATCAGTCATGGTTGTTACGCGTCGGGAGCTGACGCAAGGTCAGACGGCGAGCATACGTTCGAGCGAGCGCCGCGCGCGCTTCGCCATGTCTGGTTCGACCTCGACTTCCGGAGCAAGCTCTTGCAATGAGCGCAGAATTTTCGGCAGCGTGATGCGTTTCATATGCGGGCACAGGTTGCACGGCCGAATGAACTGGACGTCGGGGAACTGGATCGCGACGTTGTCGCTCATGGAACACTCCGTCACCATGACCACCTGTTCGGGTCGATCGTCATCGATGTGTTGGATCATTCCGGATGTCGAGCCGACGAAGTCTGCCTCGGAGAGCACGTCCGGCGGGCATTCCGGGTGTGCCATGATGTGAATACCCGGGTAGTCCTTTCGATACCCCTGCAACTCGTCCTGAGTAAAGCGCTCGTGAACTTCGCAGGCACCTTCCCAGAGGATAATTTCGACGTCGGTATGCTGCGCGACGTGCCGACCCAGGTACCCGTCCGGCACGAAAATGACACGATCGGTGCCGAGTGACTCGACGACCTTGATTGCGTTGGACGAGGTGCAGCAGATGTCGGCTTCCGCGCGCACGTCGGCATACGCGTTGACGTATGTTACGACGGGAACGCCAGGGTGCTGCTCGCGCAACCGCCGGACGTCCGCGCCAGTGATCGACGCCGCAAGCGAGCAACCGGCGCCCATGTCGGGCAGCAATACGGTCTTGTCCGGACTGAGAATCTTGGCGGTTTCCGCCATGAAACGAACGCCGCACATGACGATGACGTCAGCATCGACTTCCGCGCCTTTTTGCGCCAGCGCGAGCGAATCGCCCGTGATGTCGCCCACGCCATAGAAAATCTCCGGCGTCTGATAGTTGTGCACCAGAATCGTCGCGTTGCGCTCGCGTTTCAAATCATTAATGGCGGCGATCAGAGGCGCGTGAATCGGCCACTCGACATCAGGGATGACGTGTTTGACGCGCTCGTAGATGGGTTGCGTCAGTGCTTCGATTTCGGGCGTGAACCGGAGGTCCGCCGATTGGTTGGGTGTCTGGTCTTGCATGCTGCGGCTTCATACCGAGGGGAGTAATCAGGTCGGTAAGTATATGTTTCCGTGGGCCGATGCACACGCCCGCTTGCGTTGCCGGATCCGTCGTTGCCCGGCCGGCGTGGGGCCGCGCCCCGGGGTCGTCGCGCGAATGACCGCTGGTCGGCCACAAGGCGGCGCAGCGCGGCGAGGGACGGGTTCTACGTTCGTTGACCGAGTCCCACTTATTTGTTGCAAATCCGAATCGATAGGGGCATTTGGGAGAACCGTCACAGCGTGATTGGCCGAAAACCCCGATGATTGCGCCGTTAGGTGACCAGGTGCCCACGATGGATGGCGGTTTCGACAAGGATCAGACAATTCGCGATTACACCGCGATGCTCGAGGCGCTGTTGCCCGAGGCGGTCGGATTCTATTTCGTAGATCGCAAGGGCGCGGTTTTCTTCGAGCAATTGCCGGAAGACGGCGCCGATTTCACCGCCGACTACGAAACGGCCGTGCTCGAGACTCGCGAGTCGCCGCAGCGCGCCGAGAAGATCGGCCGCATCACGCTTGGATCGTCGGATGCCTTGCTGTTGCCGATGGTCAGCGAAGAGGACAGGTTGCTCGGTGTCGCGACCGTGCTGATAGACGCTTCGAGTGCGTTGACGTGGCAAGAGGCTGAGGAACGCACGCGGCCGGCGATGGCCTGCCTGGTCCGCGAGTTTATTCTGCGTTACCGTCTGGTGACCTCGTATAAAAAGCTCAACGTGCGGTCCGCGGAAGAAAACCTGCTGCACCAGGTCGAGAAACTGGTGCATTCGCGGCGTTCTTGCGAGGAAACGTTGTCGCACATCCTGCTGTTGTGCAGGAAGTTTCTCAAAGTACGCGGCGGCGCGTTGCTCATCCCCGAGAAGCACGTCAGGTTGTTCGAGGGCGAAACGCTGAGCCCCGTCGAGGCCCGCTTGTTATTGAGCGACATGACCGAGCCGGCGCCCTATGAATCCTACTTTCGCCAGGGCGAAGCCGATCCCGCCGACGACGTGCGCATGAATAACGATGGTGACATGCTGGCGTTGCCTGTGCGTCACGATAGCCATGAGCCGGTAGGCATCCTCGTTTTGTCGGGCTGGGAGCAGTCAGATTTCAGTGGGCGCCGGCGCCGGCGCATCGGGCGCTACCTGGTGGCGCATATCGAGGACGTTATCGCGCGCGACTACGATGCGTTGACCGGCTTGATGAGCTGGCAACTGTTCGAGACCAAGCTTCTCGAAGCGTGTGGCGATGATGATCGCAAGGTCGGTACCGAAAACATCGTTTTCTTCTGCGACATTGATCAGTTCCATGTCGTGAATGACAGCCTCGGCCCGGAGGTCGCGGACGAGATACTCGCCGTGTTTGCGCGCCTGCTCAGGGACCGCATGGGGCGTCACCTGGTGTCGCGCATCAACGGCGATACGTTCGCTGCCCTGATGCTGGAATCGGATCTGGACGCGGCACGAGCCCAGGCCAACGAGCTCATCGAGGCTTTCGGGACGGTCGAACGGGCGCGCGGCGACCAGACGCTGCGCTTCTCCGTCAGCATCGGCATAGCGCCCGTGTCCGGCCAGCCGGCCACCGCCAGTGCCGCTATCGCGCCGGCGCAGGTCGCGTGCAAGGCGGCCAAGGATCGTGGGCGGGGACGGGTCGAGTCGTACCAGCAGGGTGACGCCAGCATCATTCAGCGCCTGGACGACATTCAGCTCGTCGGTCATATCCGGTATGCGATCGAGAACAAGCGCATCCTCATCGCCGCGCAGCCGATCGTGCCGCTCAAGGAAGGCCACATCAGTCATTACTTCGAGGTCTTGACGCGATTGATCAACGCGGATGGCGAACCGGTTCACCCGGCTGAGTTCTTCTCTGCGGCTGAGCGATATCACCTGATGGAGGAGCTCGACAGGCTCGTGATTCAGGAAACGTTTGCAACGTTGTCAGCGCGGCTCAAAGGGGTAGAGGGGTTGCCTTTCCGCATCGCCATCAACCTGTCCGGTCAGAGCCTCGGCAGTGAACAGTTCCTCCCGTTCGTAGAGCAGCAGATCGAGCAATCCGGCATTCCGGCGGAGATGCTGTGTTTCGAAATTACGGAGACAGTGGCCGTCGCTAATCTGCAGCGTGCGCAAACATTCATGCACGCGCTCAAGAAAATCGGCTGTAATTTCTCGCTCGACGATTACGGTACCGGTCTGAGCTCTTTCGCCTATCTGAAGATGTTTCCGGTCGATACGTTGAAGATCGATGGCAGTTTCGTTCGCGATCTGTCGACCAACGTCGTTTCGCAGTCTGTCGTCGCCGCGATCTCCGAGGTCGCCCGCGTCATGAAACTCGAGACCGTTGCCGAGTACGTGCAGGACGAAGATGCCAAGACACTGCTGCGCGACCTGGGAGTGACCTATGGTCAGGGGTTCCTGCTCGGTGAACCCGAGCCGCTGACCGAACGAATCGATAGCCTGATCAGTGCAGTCGAGGCCCAACAGATCAGCGCCTGACGGCGCAGAGTCGTTGCCTGACCGAATTCTCCAGTTGCCCGTGGTCGTAGGCAATGATGTCCAGGTCAGGGCCAAACTCGCGCAGGAGTTCTCCGGGACGCAGGAGATAGTCAGGATTGCGTGGGCGGCCGATGCGCTCGTTGCCGACTGCGAACGTGTCGAATAGAAGCAAGCCGCCTCGGGCAAGCGAGCCTGCGAGCAGCTCGAAGTGCGCTCGGTGCAGATAATTGACCACGATCACAGCGTCAAACGTGCCGGTTTCGAACGGCCAGTCGCCGCATTCGAGATCGCTGGTCAAGATATTGATCGAGTGTGCCATGCCGGCCTCTTGAGTTAACGCTTCGATCGTCCCGGTGTCGATATCGATCGCCGTGACCTGGCAACCAAGACCGGCGAGGAACATGGCGTGCCGGCCGCTGCCGCAGGCGACATCCAGCACGGCGCCCTCTCGAGGAACGTGCTCGGCATAGCGGCGCACCCAGGGCGACGGTTCCAGGTCGGGGTTCATGCTGATTGCCCTCGTGTGTGCGGCGACGTCTGTTGCGTCATTGTGCCCGGCTGGCGTGATCGAGTGAAAAAAAACCCCGCCGAAGCGGGGTTTTTTCGTTGGCTAACAGCGGGTGCCTAGCGCTTCCGACGGCGCCCTCGGAGCAATGGCATGCTGAGCAGTAACGTCAACAGCGTCAATGGGCTAACGGCCGAAGTGCTGCCGCTTCCCGCCAGCGAGTCCTGCGGCGGATTCGAAACCGCCGCGCCCGTGATCGTCAGCGTGGCGCTGCCGCTGCCGACACTGCCGTCGCCATCGGTCAGCTGGATCGTCAAGACGTCCGTCCCGGCGAAGCCGCTCGGCGTATAGTCGAACGTGATCTCGCCGGCCGCGCCGTCGACCTCGACGTTTTCAACCTGGCCGAGCTGCGGTTGCGAGATCGTCAGTGTGTGATCGGCGACCGCGCCGTTGCCGGGCGTGAAGGGGACGGTGATCGGCGCCGCGCCGCCGAAGGTCAGCGTCTCGCTAACACTTGACACCGTCGGCACGACGTCCGGGATCGTCACCGAGATCGTGCCGGTCGCCATCTCGGCGTCGACGTCGGTGATTGTGTAGTCGACCGTGTCTCCGGCGCTCGTGAAGCTTGACGCCGTGATCGTAATGATTGTGCCGTTAACTGCAGTCGACACGTCGGTCCCCTGCGTCGCCGTGACGGTCGCTGGAGGGTTGCCCAGCTCGTTACCGGGGATGTCGCCGCCAGGGCCGACATTGATGTCCGTCGACGCGTCCGCCGGGCTGATGCCCTGCGTATCGATTGTTACGCCACCCAGATCGTTGGCGACCGGTTGTGCAAACGCCGGCGTGACGTTTACACGGACCGTCGCCGTGTCCGTCGTGGCACTCACGGCATCGGTTACGCGGTAGACCCATGTCTCCGTGCCATTCGTGAAACCCGCTGCCGGTGTATAGGACGCGGTGACATTGGCGATATCCGCGGCGGGTGTAATTGTGAACGTACCGCCCTGATCGCCGGTGCCGCTGAGCATCCCTGACGCGTCGTCGACCACCGCTGAATTCGGTGCCCAGTTTACGTCATTGGCGCCGATGTCCTGAACCTGCGGTGCGGGGGTCGCTCCGGCCGTGAAAAAATATTCGTCGTCATTCGCGACAGACTGGTTGGGCTTGGCTGCCGTAAACGTGATCAGTGGGCCGTCCCAGCTGTTGTTAGCGCCGGGAGCGGGCGGAACAGCGAAAATGATCGATTCGTTGTT
>JBLYYV010000282.1:0-15601 GCA_048550095.1 Gammaproteobacteria bacterium | reverse complement strand
CTTCTTCTCCTGCGCCTCTTCGAGCGTCTCATCGCCATTCTCGAAATACGCGCATGAATACTGCATGTCCTCGTCGAGGAACAGTCGGTAGAGCTCCTCGCTCAGGTCATAGTGATGGGATACGTTTTGCTGCGCCCGGCCGATCGGGTTGTGCTGTTGAAACTTGCGCACCATTTTTGAAATGCTGCGCAATACAGACTGCAACGGATAACTGGCCATCGTGGCACGGTTGACGGAAAACAGGCCCAGGAAGTCTTCGAGCGTGCAGTCTTCGAAGGTCAGCGTGCCATCCATGTAGGCCTCACCCGCGTACAACTCCGGGTTACGAAACAGCCTCAAAGGGAGCGACGAATCGTGAAGCCTCATCGTCGCAACGGGCACATCCGTGCCGACGATCTCCGTCAGGTGCCCGTCCGATTCGATGACGCGGAGCGTACCGCGCCGAATGAATTTTCGCAGCATGTGCGTCAGCAGCTTCATGCCCACACTTCTGCCTCGATCTGCTCCGGTCATGACCGCCTCCGCTTTCGATTCCACTATAAGGATAACCCAGTATGAAACCACGGCGGAATGGTCCCGCGGACCGGCAAACGCTACGGATACCGGCGGAAACGCGCTTACAATAGCGTGCCTCGCGACAGGATGACCCCAATGCCCGATCAATCAATACGCCATGCCCCGTGGCAGCGGCTGGCTGCCACCACCCTGCTCCTGGGTTGGTCGGCGATGTGCCTGGCGGCAGACGCGGCCGAGGAGCCGGAAGCCGCGCCGGAACCCGCGCCAGTCAGCGAAGCAGTCGCCTGGCTGCAGGAATACCTGCGGATCAATACGACCAACCCGCCCGGCAATGAGGCGGGTGCCGTCGAGTTCCTGGCGAAAATTCTGAAGGCGAACGGCATCCGCTATCGCGTCGCCGAACCCGTCCCGGGGCGCAAGAACCTCTGGGCCCGGCTCGATGGCGGCGACGAACCGGCGTTGCTTCTGCTGCATCACAGCGATGTGGTTTCGGCCGACCCGAATTTCTGGGCCGTGGACCCGTTCTCGGGAGAGATCGTCGACGGCCACGTGTACGGTCGCGGCGCCCTCGACATGAAGTCGCACGGCATCATTCACCTCGCTACATTCCTCGCCCTGCACCGCAATAAGGTCAGCCTGAATCGCGACATCGTCTTCATGGCGACCGCCGACGAAGAAGCCGGCAGCCGCGTGGGAATGGGCTGGATGGTCAGCAATAAACCGGCTGCATTTTCGGGCGTCGGACTGGCTTTAACCGAAGGCGGTCAGGCGACGCTGGTCGGCGATCGCATCGCCCTCGGCATCGAAGTGACGCAAAAGGTTCCGTTGTGGCTGCGACTCGAGACGACCGGACCGGCGGGACATGGTTCTACGCCAAAGACCACCAGCGCCCTCGGCAGCCTGATCGATGCGCTCGCGAACCTGCGTCAACACGAATTCGCACCCCGGATCGTTCCCGCCGTCGACAGGTACTTCAAGCAGCTCGCACCAAACTTCCCCGGTCAACTCGGGTCGGCATTCGAGAACATCGAATCCGCCGTCGAGGATCCGGCATTTCGACAACGCCTGCGCAAGATGCTGCCGAACCTGAGCGCGCTGACGAGCAATACCTGCTCGATCACGCGTATTACCGGCAGCGACAAGGTTAATGTCGTCGCGCCGACCGCTTCCGCCGAAATCGACTGCCGCCTGTTGCCGGATCAGGAGCCGGTCAGGTTCCTGGCGGAGTTCGAACGCGTTCTCGATGATGACTCGATCTGGATCGACCCGATGCTTTCGTATGGGTCGAGTGCATCGGGCACGGATACAGCACTTTACGCGGCAATCGAAAAAGTTATGGCAAAACACTACCCTGGCGTCGACGCGGTACCGACGGTTTCGGCCGGATTCACCGACAGCCACTACCTGCGTGAGCGCGGAATTGCGAGCTATGGCTTCGCGCCGTTCGTCGTGCCGGTGGGCGACACAGGCGGCTATCACGGCAATAACGAGCGCATCTCAGTGGTAAACATTGACCGTGGCGTCGAACTGTTGACGGAGATTGTGATGGAAGTCGTAGATCCTGCGGCCCGACAAGAAACCAGCGCAAAAGCACGTTAAAATACAGGTGGTTGTCACGACCCGGATGGATCCGAAACGACTCCAGCGGCCCGGGATAGTTCAGTCCCGCAAGCAGTCATACACATCATGATGCGATGGATCGGCATTTCAACTGCAGTGCTGCTGCTGGCGGCGTGTGGCGGTAGCGGCGGCGGATCACCACCGGCTGCCGTGTGCCCTTACGACGCCAGCCTGAGGGTCGATGATCCCGGCTGCACCAACGCGCAGCCTTTAGCGGACGCGGGTTTGTCAAGCACAGCCGACGCCGGCGAGATCGTCGTGCTCGACGCGCGCGGGAGCCGCGACCCCGATGGAACCATCGTCAGCTACGTCTGGAGTCAGGCCGATGGACCGGCCGTCGCGCTCGGAACCGCGACCTCGGCGATCGCGTCGTTCATCGCTCCACGACTTGCAACGGCGACCGACCTCGTATTCCAAATTCGGGTAACGGACGACGATGGCATCATCGCGACGGATCGCGTTACTGTGCGGGTCAATTCGACGACCAACCTGCCGCCGATTGCGGACGCCGGCATTGACCAGGTCGCCAGCGCCGGCGCGACGGTCGTCCTCGACGGACGCGCCAGCACGGATCCGGACACGCCGCTGGCGAACTTCCTGTGGGAACAGATTGACAGCACCGCGACGGTGCAACTTCGCGCAACAACCCAGCCGCAAGCGGTCTTCGATGCGCCGACGATTCCGATGTCGACGGTATTGCACTTTCGCCTGACCGTCACCGACGACTTCGGCGAACAAAGCAGCGACGAGGTCGCGGTGACGATCCTTGCCAGCACCTTCCATAACCTGTCCGGAACGATTTCGGCGCCTTCCGGAGTGATCGGCGACACCGACACCAACGATCCGCTGGCGCCGTACGCGCCGAACGACGACGCCGACCAAGCGCAAGCGATCCCGAACCCGGTCACGGTCGGCGGATACGCCAACATGGCGGGGTCGGGATCGTCGGGACGCTCCACCGTCATCGGCGATCCCGATGACTATTTCGCGGTCAGCCTGACGAGCGGCACACAGATCAACCTGACGATCGCGGAACCGGCCGCCGGCGACCTCGATCTATACCTGCTCGACGAGTCGCGCAATATGGTCGATTCGTCGGCGGGTGTAGGCCAGACCGAGTCGGTTTCTGCATCCGTGGCGGGTGATTATTTCATCAACGTCACAGCCTTTGACGGCGCATCGAACTACACACTCGTTGTCGGCCAGACACTTCTCTCGACAGGGCCCCGAGCGGCCAGGCTGACTGACGCGTTCGTTCCGGGCGAAGCCATCGTGCGCATGAAACCCGCGGTGGAGCGGAAAAATCGACAGGCGCCCGCGACGCGCCTGGCCGCGAGCGGTTTCACCGTTCGGGCGACCGGGCCAGACCGCATGAGCCTGCTCGACCTCGACGCCGTCTTCGCGACTCGGATCATGGCCTCGGCGCGCAAGGAGCGAACGGATTCACTGCGGTTTCGAAACGCGACAGATCGCCGCAAGTGGCAGACACTGATGGCTCTGAAGACGCTGGCCGCCGACCCCGATGTCGAGTTCGCCGAGCCGAACTATCTGTATCAACCGCTGGCGACGCCCAACGACCCCTTCTACTCGTTTCAGTGGCACTATCCGCTCATTAACCTGCCCGCGGCCTGGGACCTCGAGACGGGTTCGAGCAATGTGACCGTCGCAGTCATCGACAGCGGAATCCTGACCGGACATCCGGACTTCCTCGGGCGCCTGGTCAACGGGTTCGATTTTGTCAGCGAACTCGTCAACGCCGGCGACGGTGACGGCATCGACCCGAACCCGGCCGATCCCGGGACCAGCGGCCAGAGCAGCGTATTCCACGGCACTCACGTTGCGGGGACGATCGGCGCAGCGTCGAATAATGGTACAGGCGTCGCGGGCGTCGCCTGGAATGTTCGCCTGATGCCGCTGCGAGTGTGCGGAACGCTGGGTTGCTCGGTATTCGATCAAATCGAAGCGATGCGCTATGCCGCCGGATTGAGCAATTCGTCCGGCTCCGTCGCGAGCCCGCGGGCGGACATCATCAACATGAGTCTCGGCGGCCCCGGTTTCAGTTTCGCCGCCCAGACCGCCATCAATGCGGTGCGCGGGGCTGGCGTTATTATCATCGCGGCGGCCGGCAACGATGCAAGCAACGAGCTTCTGTATCCGGCGTCTTACAACGGCGTCGTATCGGTCAGCGCGGTTGGCCCGAACCAGGCCATTACTTCGTACTCGAGTTTCGGTACTGCAATCGACGTTGCGGCTCCGGGCGGCAACCTCGCAACCGACCTGAATGGCGATGGTTACGGTGATGGCGTATTGAGCCCGCACGCCGACGACTCATCGGGACAACTCGACTACGAATACCTGTTCCTGGAAGGCACGTCGATGGCCGCGCCGCACGTTGCCGGCGTAGCGGCGCTGATGAAGTCCGCGAACGCTAACCTGACACCGGCACTGTTCGATCAGTTGTTGAGCCGCGGGGACCTGACGGACGAACTCGGCACGCCCGGGCGAGACAACTTATACGGCTATGGTCTGATCGATGCACAAAAGGCGGTCGCAGCGGCGTTGACGGCGGGCGGCGCGGCGCCCGCTGACAATCCTTTGTTGTCGTCGACGCCACAATCACTGAACTTCGGCTCGACGACGAATTCGATTGAGATCCAACTGGAGAACTCCGGCACCGGCACACTGGCGGTCGTCAGTGTCTCGAGCAGTGAATCCTGGGCACAAGTACTACCCCTGGACATCGACGCCAATGAGCTTGGCACCTATGTCGTTGCCGTTGATCGGAACGGCCTGGACGACGGCGTGTACACGGCGGAAATTTCGGTCACGTCGAACGTAAACTCGCTGCTGATCCCGCTGATCATGTCCGTCGGTGACGCCGTCGGGGGCGGTAACGTCGGACACCTGTATATCGCCTTGCTGGACCCTGAGACGAACAGCACGGTATTCGGCGCGCAGGCCGACTTCATGGGCGGCGGCTACCTTTGGCAAATGGTCAACGCGCCCGCCGGCAACTACCTCGTCGTTGCCGGAACGGATACGGACAATGATGGCTTTATCTGCGACGATGGCGAGGCCTGCGGCGAGTACATTACGCGGGATCAGCCGATCATCATCGCACTCGACGCGGACCTGACGGGACTGGACTTTCCGGTGAACTATACTTCGCAGGTCGGCACTCTGACCCTGACGACGGTGACGCCCGCGGAGGGCTCCGACGACACCGTCCGGCCGATACGTCGCACGCCGGAAACTTCACCCGTCAAACAAGTCGAATAATGCCGCCCGGAGCAGACTCCAGGGCAATCGTCTATGGTCTGCTTACCGTCGCACTGTGGTCGACCGTCGCATCGGCGTTCAACCTGACCCTGCAGCATGTCACGCCACTCGAATTGCTGGTGTTCTCCTCCGTCGCCGCGACGACGATGCTTGGGTTTATCGTCCTGTTGTCGGGACGCCGCAGCGAGTTCGCGGGCTGGACGGGCAAGGACTACCGGCGCTCCGCCCTGCTCGGGTTTCTGAATCCGGCGTTGTACTACCTGCTGCTGTTCGAAGCTTATGATCGCCTGCCTGCACAGGAAGCCCTGCTGCTGAACTTCGCCTGGCCGGTCGTGCTCGTGCTGCTGTCGGTCGTACTGCTGCGCCAGAGAATTCATCCACTCGCGATCGCGTCGCTCCTGGTGAGCTTCAGCGGCGTCATCATCATCGCGACACGCGGCGATCCACTGTCGATGCAACTGGAGAACCCGACCGGTGTCGCGCTCGCGCTAACGAGCACGGTGGTCTGGTCGGTCTACTGGATCTACAGCAGCCACGATGAGCGCGATTCCGTCAATCGCCTGTTCTGCAACTTCCTCTTCGGCTCGGGTTATCTCGTCGTGTACGGCGTGTTCGCGGGCGGTATCGGTGTACCGAGCCTCGGCGGGGCGGCTGGAATCATGTATGTCGCCGCCTTCGAGATGGCCTTCGCCTTCGTGTTCTGGCTGCAGGCGTTGAAGCTGGCGCGCAATGCCGCGCAAGTCAGCAGCCTGGTCTACCTGACGCCGTTCCTGTCGCTGGTCGTCATTCACTTCGCGGTGGGCGAAGACCTGTATCCGAGCACGCTGGCGGGACTGCTGCTGATCGTCGGCGGAATCGCCGGGGAGAAATGGATCGGGTATCGGACGTCACGCTGACGCGTGCGACTAAAACGTAACCTTGAACATGGTGCTCGGCTTGTACTTCTCGAGGTCCGGGCTGTCGGTCGAGACGGGATCATCGCGACGAATACGTGCCTCGTCGTAGATCGACTCATAGCCGAACTGCATCCGGCTTCGCTGCACCGGCTCGGGCTTCTCGGCAGGCTGGCGCCACTCCTCTTGCTCGACGACCTCCGGCTTGCGCCAGTCGTCTTCCGTAGAGGAGAGGATCTCCTGCTTTTGCAACTCGTCGATCGTTACGGACAGTTCGAGATTCTCCGCGGTCTGCGCGAACACCCAGGCCGACGACAACAGCGCGAGCAGGAGCATTCCACGCGGCATCGCGTGATCCGGGAAATAATTGGCGGTTGCCGCGATCATTACCTGCCCGTGGTCTTGCGCCAGTCGAGACTGTCGAACCAGTACTTATGTGACGCGGCAATCCACTTGTCCGCAGTTCTCGCCGTGATCCACGAGTTCAGGAAGTTCAGCAATGCCTGCTCGCCCTGCCGCACGGCCAACCCCGTCTTGAACTCCAGCAGCGGCTTCTGCAGCGGCATGTCGACTTTGCTCGGATTCTGCAGGGACAGGAACTTGGGCAGGGGCGTGGCCCCGATATACGCATGTGCCTCGTCATCCAGCACGGCCTGTTGCGCCGCTGCGACCGAATCGAAAGTGCGCGTCTCGGCTTTCTCGAACAGCCGCTCCGCAACGTCGACCGACACGGTACCCTTGACGACCGCAATGACGATACCGTCCGCATTCAATTGGTCGAGCTTCCCGATCTGGCGGGTCATCGGCGTATTGGTCGCCAGCGAGATGCCTGCGTCCGAATAGCCTTGTGAGAAGCTGATACGCAACGCGCGTCCCGGCGTGATTGCCATACCGGCCGCAATCATATCGATCTCGCCCTTTTCGAGCGCCGGGATGATGTCATCCCACTTGTACCGCTTGAACTCGACCTCGACACCCATATCCGCCGCGATTTTCTTGCTGACGTCGATGTCGAATCCCGCCAGCGCGCCGGACTCCGTCTCCATCGTCCAGGGCGCGAACAGCGAAACGCCAACACGGAGCGTGCCACGCTCGAGAACATCTTCCAGAGAGTCGGCTTGAGCAATAACGGACAGCGAAACCAAGAGCAGAGCGCACAGATGCGCGAACAGCTTTTTCGAGACAGACATGCGGTGATCCTTCAATCTTGAATCGTATTATGAGCCGGATGCCCGTCATTCTACAGGTTCAGGAAAACGAGGGTAATCATAGCCCGGAGAGATTGACTTGCCGCCTGCGGCGGCCGCGTCGTTCTCCCCACCAGATGCACCGCTGCGCGTTGCACCTGCTAGACCCGAGCCCCGGTGATTGCCGAAAGCGAAAAAGCCCGGGATTGCATCGAACTGAGGAGTTGATCCCGACAAGCACTGATCAACAAAAAAGGGGCCCTTCGGACCCCTTTATTGTTGATTGGCGCGCCCGGAGAGATTCGAACTCCCGACCACCTGGTTCGAAGCCAGGTGCTCTATCCAGCTGAGCTACGGGCGCCTTGTTACGAGCTATTTGGCTGCGTGCAATATATCAGCCCTGACCCGAGATGCGAGCGCCCATGGCCTTCATGAAGCCGTCGACCGCGGTCGCGTACTCGTCGACGGTCGCGCTGCAGACGTCATTGGCCTGAACCGCCTGCCACCACTCGCCGAGCCGGCCGGATTCGGTCGGGTCGTCGATCTCGGCGAATGCCGCGAAAACCGTTTTCTTCAGCAGCATCATATAGGGTGCGAGCGAGCAATCGCCCAGGGTCGGCGTGTCGCCGACGCAAAACGGCCCGTCACCCATGAAGTGCTCCAGATAGCCGAAGCCCTTTTCGAAATCCTGCACGGCGGCGGCGACGACCTCAGGATCCCGCGCTTTCGGATTCATCTGCCGGAACATGCTGCTCGTATGTGGCGCGATGTACAGGTCGGTGATGCGCGAAATCAGCCGTGATGTCGCGCGGCCCATGGCGTCGGCCGGCAACCCGGACGGTTCCGGGTGAACGTCCTCGATGTACTCGCAGATGACTTCGGATTCCGCAATGATTTTCCCATCGACGTCGAGAACCGGAATCTTGCCGATCGGGGTCAGGGCGCGATACTCGTCGGATGCCGGTGAGTTGCCGGGGATGTTTTCGAGCGGCAGATCGACGCCCTTCAGGCGAGCGAACATCAATGCACGGGTCACGTAAGGAGAAGCGATGGCGCCGATGAGTTTCATGGACTGGGTCCTCGTTGTTCGAGTTTATTTTCTCTACATGTTCAGACAGGAGGACCACGTGAGTCAATATTGACGGCACGAAGCGGAAGGCAATCGACATCCGGATGGTATACTGCCAGTGTCTTTGTCCGGCGACGCACCAACAAGGAAGTAACTCCGTGAAAAGCACCGGATCCGCTATCGCCGGATCATCGTCCGATCGCCTTGAAACTGCGCCATCGATCGGAACCACAGCAGCAGCGCCCCGATTCAGCGCCGTTCTCGACGCCTTTCTCGCCGGCAACGAAGGGCTGGCAGAGGTTCGTCGTGAACTCGTCCGGATCCTGTATGCCGGCCTCGAATCAGGGATGGTCATCGAAGATGCGCTGGAAGCGGCGCGCAAGAACGGCGTGTTAGCGCCTGCGGACTACGAATGCCTGCATGCCGACGTGCTGCGCATGACGACCGAGGAGAATCCGACGGACGCGGTGCTCGACGGCGACGGCGCGTGGCATGCGAATGCCACCGGCGACGACGCTCTGTTGCACGCCGCAGAATCATCGGAACGGCTCCCGGGCGGGCAAACGGCGACGGTCGCTGATCCACTGCTCGAAGACGCCGTGCCCGGCCCGGCACCCGGCATCCTTCTGAACAACCGTTATCAGCTGGAAGAACTCGTCGCAGAAGGGCCGATGAGCAAAGTGTTCCGGGCGTCCGACCGGCTCAAGCAGCAAGCCGGCGCCAATCCCGCCGTGGCCATCAAAGTGCTGAATCCCGGCAGCAGATCCGACGCGGGCGCGCTGTCCCGTTTGCAGCGGGAGGCCTTTCTGTCGCAGCGTCTCACACACCCGAACATCGTCAACGTCTTCGATTTCGACCGCGCGGGCGCCATCGCATTCATTACGATGGAATGGCTCGTCGGGGAGTCGCTCGCCGCCTTGCTGGATCGGAAGCGACCGGGGCCCCTGGCGATGCCCGAGGTACAAACAATCACCGCGGGGGTCGCCGCCGGCCTGGCCCATGCTCATGCAAATGGCGTCGTGCATGGCGATATCAAGCCGGCCAATATTTTCCTGTGCGAGGACGGGACAATCAGGATCCTGGACTTCGGCCTGGCGCGCGGTCCCGCGGTCACGGAACCCGACACATCCAGCCCAGCGTTCGCGGTGACACCCGGTTATGCGAGCTGTGAGATGCTCGAAGGAAACGAACCCTGCGTGCAGGATGACGTCTACGCGCTGGCGTGCACGATCTATCGAATGGTCGCCGGTTTTCGGCCGGCCGGGCTGCAGACCGCATTGCAGGCGGAAGCGAGTCGAATCCCGCCGAAGCGACCCGTCGGTCTGACGCCGAGGCAATGGAGCGAGTTGCGGCGCGGACTCGCGCTGCGCCGCAGCGATCGGCTGGTCGATACCGAGCCGCTTGCGCGCGCTTTCTCGGCCGCGCCGACTTCAGTCGGACCGAAAACATGGCTGCAACCGGCGCTGCTCGCGTTGGTCGCGGGCCTGGCCATCGGCGCCGGTGCAAGATTCGGCCTGGAGTCGCTGCAGTCCGAAGTGCCGGAAGAGCAAATGGCGGCCACGCCCGAGCAACGTCGTTTGTCGTCGGATCCGGCACCCGGCACCACGCCGCCACCCCCGCCTGTGTCGGTGCGAGAGCCGGAGTCCTTGGCGCCGGAGGCGCAATCGCCGCCGCCGGAACGCCCGGAGCGACCGGATCGTGTTGAATCGACACTCGCCGAGCCTGCAGCCGCGATCGAAGCAGCGCCGCGCGAAACCGCGTCGCTCTCTCTGGAGGCCGAGCCATCGAATCTTGCGATCGATCCCGAAACGTCAAATTTCGCGAGCGTCGGCGATCTGCCGGCAGCCGAAAGCAATGCAGCCCTCGCAGGTCAGCAGCCCCTCGCGGCGACCGCATCGGCCGCCGGGAACGAGGTCGCCCGGCGCACCGGGTTTACCGCGGACCGTTATGAGGTCGGCGAAAGCGATGGCTTCGTTCGTTTGACGATACGAGCGCCCGCCGGGCTTGGCGACGAAGTCGCGGTGCAACTGATCATCGAGCCGGCTTCGGCCGTAGCCGAGGATGACTATTCGTTCCCGGCGATCCGGCAAGTCGAATTCGCGCCGGGTAGCTCTGAAGCTTCAGTTTTCATTCCGTTGATTTCGGATGCAGTTGCCGAATACCTCGAGGACTTCACGGTACGAATCGAAAGTTCGGACACGGCCATCTCGTTCGACAACGCAGAAGCGCTGATCATCATCGTCGACGACGACTGAATTCGCAGGTAAACCACCCGCGCTCTTTCCACCGTTACGAGCTAATCGCGGCAGCGATAAGCGTCATGGTGCAGCTTGCGCAGCCTTGCGAATGCTTCGGTGTTCGGTTCGCACAAAAGCGAGACAAAAAAAGGCCGCCGGTGAAGGCGGCCTTGATGCGACTCGATTGCGCTACCTAACTGCCGTCCCGAACCCGCGCGTTCCTGATCACGACGTCGATCCGCCGGTTCTGTGCGCGGCCCGCGTCGGTCGTATCGCTGGCAATTGGACGGCTCGCGCCGTAGCCGACTGCAGTGACTCGCGACTCGGGGAGCCCGAGGTTGGCGATGAGGTATTCGCGGACAGAGCTCGCCCGGTCTTGCGACAGCTTCATGTTGGTTGCATCACTGCCGATCGAATCGGTGTGTCCCTCGATGCCGATCACAGAATCCGGAAATATCTCGATCGCTTCCTGGACCTTTTTGAGCAGACCGAAGTACTGGGATTCGATGACGGACTGTCCCGTCTGGAAACTGAGGCCCACCAATCGCAACACCAGGTCATTGCCCTCGCGCACAACTCGTGCCTGGCTTGGAAGAAACAGGGCCTCAACCTGCTTCAGCTGGCGCTGCAGGCGCAGGCTCTCCTGCGCGATCCGCTCCGTACCACCCAGTTTCGTCTCGAGTTCCGCAACGCGGGACTCCATCGCCGCGTTCGTCTTCACGAGACTCTCCGCCATGCTGACAGAGGCCGCCGCGGACTTGGCAGCGCCTTCACTCAGATCGGTCGTCACGTCGAGCGCCCGGGCCACGTCCTGCAACGGCTTCTCCCATTCGAGGATCAGCTGTTCGGCGGAAAAATCCTTGTCCTTGAGACGGCGTACCTGGCTCGCCAGATAGGCCGCATGGCGAGCCTCGTACTCCGCCTCGGCCGCTAGTGCGATCGGCCCCTCGGTCTGATAGCGGTTCTTGTCGACGCCCGCTTCCGCTTCGGCGACGAGCGCCTTGGCCCTGTTCAGAGAATCAGGTGCCTCACGGGAAACCTTGTCTTCGTCAGCTGCGGCGATCAGCTTGCGCGCCTCGCCGACGATCGCCGTCTTGATGGCGGCGAGTTCCGCATCGCTGTAATAACCGGTCGCTATGCGCGCCTTGTCAGAAGCGCTCTTGACGTTGCCGGATTCCAACGCGCGTGCCGCGCCGTCAAACTGTTTTTCCGCGCGCTGCCAGAGCCCATCCTCGTATTTCGGCGCCTCCGCTTCGAGGGCGATGTTCCGCGTTTTCAGCGTCGTGGAGAAGTTCACCGCGCCGAGCTTGCTGGTCTCGATCGCTTCCTTCAATGCGCTCTGGACAACGACGAGTTCTTTTTGCGCTTTGTCAGTCCGCCCTAGCTCCGCATACTCCTTGGCCTTGGCATACGCAGCATCGGCCTTGGCGTAGTTCTTTGGCGACAGCAAACGAGCATCGAGTGACATGGCTGTCTTAATCAGCTCATCGGTGGTTGCGAAGAGCGCGTCCTGCTGGGCCTGAGCCAGGCAAGGGCCCAAAAGAGCCAGGATTCCGACCACGACGAAGGCATGCCGGCCAACGCGATCTAATGTGTACATTCGAGTATCTCCAGTTAGGAGCCAGTGGCTCGTGCGGGCATTGCCCATTCCACGCCTGACTTTTCATTCAGATTCGATGGGATCAGCGGGATCCGATACGGGCGGCGAATATAAACGATCGGAGCGACTTCGCACAAGACATAATGAGAGATTATTTTTTCTTTTTTTTCAGCTACTTGGCGAATTCCACCCAGGGCCGAAACAGGTGACCCCGGGCGACGCGAGCAAGCACAGACGAGCATCGCCGGCAAATTTCAGGGTATCCTCAGGACGAATTTTCCGGGCGAGAAGCGTCGAGATCATGAAGCCGAATCACGAATCATTCGAGGAAACGCAAAGCCGAATACTCGGGACGCCGCCAGGCATGGCGGGACGGCTCGCGATTCTGCGACGGCGAGGGAAATTGCTGAATGTCCTGATCCCGTCTCTGTTCGTGTCGGTCGTCCTGTCAATGATTGCCCGAGATGTGCTCGCAGACTGGAACCTGCCGGATTACGTCTTCGTCGGCGCCGGGATAGCCGTGTTCGTCGCGATGTTCGGTTTTCTCACCGTGCAGGAAACCACCGATAAGAAATCGAGATAGCGGCTCGTCGACCGCCACGCGTGTCGGCGAACCCGATCAACGCCCGGCTAAGCCGGGATACGATACGTTTCCTTGATGACGTCGACCGCCGCCGGCAGACCCTCGACCCAGTCGATGAAGCGCTGCGACATCTCCCGATTCGGGAAGATCGCTCCGTGCTGCGGCACGATGCGCTCGATGTCCAGCTTCCGGACCATCTCCGCCCAGTAACGGGTGGCCTTGTCGCTCGGCATGTAGCGATTGTGAAAACCCTCCATGTGGGCCACGTGGGCATCGAAATCCGTGACATCCACATAGCCGGGCGCAATCGAGGCGCCCAGGTCGCCGGAAAACAGGGTCTTGGAGATCGGATCGTACAGTTGGAAATTTCCGGCGGAGTGCAGGAAGTGCGCCGGCAACAGCACCAGCTCAGTGCCGCCAAGCGGCAGGCGCATGCCTTCGTCCGGAATTCCCTTCAGACGCGGAATCAGCAGTTCATCGACGCCGAAATGCGGAATGAATCGTATCCACAGCTCCGAAATATAACCAACGGCATCGGTCAGCATCAGCCATGCATTCGCCGCCGCGACGATATCCGGATCCTGATGCGAGAAAAACAGGTACTTCAATTCGTTGACCGGGATCAACGACGACACTTCGCTCATCAGGTCGTAGTGAACCTTGTGGCCGCCAGGATCCAGCAGAATCGCCTCGTTGCCGTTGTAAATCAGCGCCTGGTTCGTCGGAACCATCTCGCCGTGTCCATAACCTTCCAGAAGTACGAACAGGTGACCGTCCTGATCGTAAAGGTTTCGTGCGCCCATGAGCTATTCTCCGTGCATATGCTCTGCAGTGCGAGTGAATCGCGACTCGAATTTCGACCGACCGAGCGGTTGGTGGTTTTCCGACGCTATTAAGCGAGGATCAATTCGGCCGCTTTGTGCGCAGCCTTCGGCCCTTCGAGCCGAATCAGGCCGAGATTGGCCCGAATCGGAGCGCGCAGCGCGAGAATCGCGCCCGGGCCAGCCATATAGATGACCAGCAGTTCGTTCTTACCTTCGATCATCATCTGGGTCAATTTGCCGAGGTCCGTCGTGTCCGAGATCCTCGTTCCCAGTCCGATCGACGAAGCACCCATCGCGGCGATTCGTGCCGCTTCGCTCTCGGGAAAGTCGGTGGCGATAGCGAGGCCATCGACGGAAGCGATCATGACGCCGGTAATATCGGGAACGTTCTCGCGGAGCTGCCTGATCAGTGCCATATAGTCGTTATGTCTGCTCATGTCCTGTTACTCCTGGTCCTGGTCCAGCTGGATGCAACCAAAAATGGAAGTTACTTTTGTCGCGTCTGATCATTCTTATAGCACGACCGATGCTAAACTAGCGAGGCGATCACGGAAGCGTGAGCGAGCCGATGATAAAAAAAAACGAATCGGCACGATCGCTTGCGCAACGCGGCCAATGACATCGGCGCTACCGTCATGATTCCGCCGCGCACGTGCCGAGCCAGCCTGGATCAACATGACGCCATTACGCATTGCAGTCGTCGACCTCGATAACTGGGAATCGAAGTTCATAGAAACAACGATCGCGGTTGCATCTGGCATCGAGATTGCCCAGTGGCGATACATAACAGATTCGACCGAAGCTGACGTGCTGCTCGTGAACGCCGACAGCCATGGCGGCGAGGCATTGATTAATGGGCAGTTGGGTGACTCGGCGGAGAATCGACCGATTGTCATTCCCTGTGTCGGCCGGGAATCCGACGGTGATGCCGCCGGCCATGGAACCCTGGGTCGACCGATCAGCTATACCGAGCTGATCGCTTTGCTGCGAGATCTCGAGCCGGGTTTGCGCAAGAGCAAGACGGCCGGCCCCGGTCGGCCCGGCCGCACTCCGGAACCGGCGCCACCTCGCGAAACGGCTGAGCCGCAACTCCGAGCGGAAATCGCTCCCGAACCGGCGCCTGCGCAAGACGAAGGTGCTCACATTGCGCCCGACGCTGAAGGTGCGAAGGCGGAGCCGCCCGAGGCAAAGCGAGCGAAACAAGCTCAGGAGCCCATGGAGAATCTGACTCCGGATTCAGACCTCGACGAGCAACCGATCGAAACAGAGGCTCCACCGAATCCCGTCTCGGACGAACCGGAAGCCGAAGAGTCTTCGGAACCGAGAGTCAGCAGCTTTGCGCGAACGATTACCGCGACGCCCGCGAAAATTCCCGATGCGAAAACGGTCGCGGCGATGGAGCGCTACCTGGCAAAAATGTCGCGTCCGGCGAAACGCTTTTTCGAAGCGACCAGGCTGTTGGGATTGCTGAAGCAAAGCGCGACGCAGGATAAGGTCGTCAAACTGATTCATCCCGCATTCCGGTCGATTACGATCTTCCCGCATGCGCAAACGTATATATCAAAAGCCGACCTAACTTTGATACCTGAGATGTTCCGGGTTTCTGCGTTGCAGTTCCTGAGTCGCGACGTCCATGAGACCTTTGTCGCCGAGAACGTCGACACGTCGCAATTCGAGCCGCTTTGGAAACTCATCTATTGCGCGGCTCTATATGGATCGGAGGGACGCATGTTGGCGCGTTGCAATCCGAACGACAAATTGCATCTGCTCGGCGAACCCGACTTCGGCCAGGT
>JBLYYV010000281.1:0-8580 GCA_048550095.1 Gammaproteobacteria bacterium | reverse complement strand
TGCGGGCTTTTTGTTTTGCGGTGCCGACAGAGGACGGCGATAGATGAACAGGACGATTGACGACAACACGTTTCCGGCGCGCCCGGGCGCGCCGCCGGACATACAGGGCGAACGCTGGCTCGTCATGAAGTTCGGGGGCACCAGCGTGGCCACGGCCGAGCGCTGGGCCACGATACGCGACCTGTTGAAAGAACGGATCGCTGCCGGATATCGCCCGGTCGTCGTTCATTCGGCCGTCGCCAATGTGTCGAACCTGCTCGAGGTTGCCCTGGATGCCGCCGTGGTCGGTGACTACCAGCAACAGCTCGACGAGATTGTCGACTTGCATGTGTCACTGGCCGACGACCTGGGGATCGACGGTGGCGCGCTGCTCGCTGATGAACTCGATGACCTGCGTCAGTTACTCGCCGGGATTCGTCTCGTGCGCGAGGTCAGTCCGCGGGTGCGCGTCAAGGTCATGTCGCTGGGCGAATTGATGTCCACGCGAATCGGCGCCAGCTACCTGGGCGCGCAGGGCCTGGACGTCACCTGGACCGATGCGCGCGATCATCTGCGCAGTATCCCGGTCGCGCACGAGAACGAACGCTCCCGTCATCTTTCGGCAAGCTGCGCGTTCGACGCTGATCCGGACCTGCAGGCCGGATTCGCTGCGATCCCGGGCGTCGTATTGACGCAGGGCTTCATCGCGCGCAATCCGGATGGCGAGAGCGTGTTGCTCGGCCGGGGCGGATCGGATACGTCGGCGGCCTATTTCGCCGCCAAGCTCGGCGCGGTCGGACTCGAGATCTGGACCGACGTGCCCGGGTTATTCAGCGCCAATCCCCACGTGGTGATCGGCGCACGCATGCTGAATGCGCTCAGCTATGAGGAGGCGCAGGAGATCGCGTCGACCGGCGGCTCGGTCCTGCATCCGCGGTGCATTCGCCCGGTTCGCCGTCACGGCATACCGCTGCGCGTTCGCTGCACGGCGCATCCGGAACTGGCCGGCACGTTGATCAGTCACGACCCCGGCAGCGATGCGCCGGGCGTCAAGGCAATATCGAGTCGCAGCGGCATCACCGTCGTCTCGATGGAGACGCTGGGCATGTGGCGCGAGGTCGGCTTCCTGTCCGAAGCGTTCCGCTGTTTCAGCGAGATGGGTTTGTCCGTCGACCTCGTGTCGACGGCGGAAACCAACGTCACGGTGACCCTGGATACCGGCATCGAGCCGATCGACGCGGCAACGCTGTCCCGCCTGCGAAGTTCGCTCGAACGCCTGTGCCGCGTGAAAGTCATCGAAAACGCCGAGGTGGTGAGCCTGGTCGGACAGAAGATTCGTGCGCTGCTGCATGAGATTGGCCCGGCTCTGGAGGCGTTCGAGGAGCATCGAATTCACCTGGTCAGCCAGGCGGCGAATGATCTGAATCTCAGTTTCGTCGTCGAGGAAGGGCAGTCCTACCGTCTTCTCAAGAAGCTGCATTCGAGCCTCGTGCGCCCGCCGAAAAGGGACGCCGTGTTCGGACCGACCTGGGCCGAGCTGATGGCCGAGCCATCGGCGACCCCGGTGGTTCAGGAGCCTTGGTGGGCGGAAAAGCGCGACCGCTTGCTAAAGATTGCGACCGAAGCATCATCCGCCTACGTCTACGATCTCGATACGGTTCGTCAGGCATGTGAGCGCTTGCGCGGCCTGGAATATGTAGACCGCGTGTACTATGCGATCAAGGCCAACAGTCACCCGGAGATCCTGCGCGCCGTCGAATCGACGGGCATTAATTTCGAATGTGTATCACCGGGCGAGATCGACCATGTCCTGGCCTTGTTTCCGGAGCTCGATCGCCGGCGCATCCTGTTCACGCCGAATTTTGCGCCGCGCAGCGAGTACGAATACGCTATCGACAAGGGCGTCTGGCTCACGCTCGACAACCTGCATCCGTTGCGGGAGTGGGGTGAAATACTGTCCGGGCAGGAAGTCTTCCTGCGCCTCGATACCGGGCAGGGCAGGGGACATCATGAACACGTTCGTACGGCCGGCCAGCATTCCAAGTTCGGCATCCCTTTGTTCGAGCTGGAGGAGGTGCGAGCACTCGCCGCTCAATACGACGTCAGTATCGTCGGCCTGCATGCGCATACCGGCAGCGGCATCCTGCAGTCGGACAACTGGCAGGACGTTGCGGCGACACTCATCGAGGTGGCCGACACGTTTCCCGATGTTCGCATGCTCGATCTGGGCGGCGGGCTCGGTGTGCCCGAGAAGCCGGGGCAAGCCGCATTGGACATGCGCGCGCTCGACGAGAGTATCCGTGAACTCAAACAGGCGCATCCGCAGTACGAACTCTGGCTGGAACCCGGTCGCTATGTCGTCGCCGAGGCCGGCGTTCTGCTGGCCAGTGTGACGCAGACGAAGGGCAAGGGAGATGTGCGCTATGTCGGCGTCAGCACCGGAATGAATTCGCTGATTCGTCCCGCGCTCTACGGTGCGTTTCACGAGATTTCGAACCTCAGCAGGCTGGGACAATCCGCCGACCAGGTGGTCAGTGTCGTGGGCCCGATTTGCGAGACGGGCGACAAACTCGGCACGGATCGCCTGCTGCCGGAGTGCCGGGAAGGCGATGTATTGCTGATCGCCAACGCGGGCGCCTATGGCTACGTCATGAGCTCCCGCTACAATCTCCGCGAGCCGGCCACCGAGGTCGCGATCTAGCACGGTATCCGCCGCCAGCTGCCCGCCCGGGTGGGTTAACATGCGGGTGACCC
This sequence comes from Gammaproteobacteria bacterium, assembly GCA_048550095.1. GTDB lineage: Bacteria > Pseudomonadota > Gammaproteobacteria > Steroidobacterales > SMWD01. Next base: position 5,847 of record JBLYYV010000281.1, on the reverse strand, counting down.
CGGGGGCGAAGCTTATGGCGACAGGTCACTACGAAAAAGTGTCGGCAAGAACGCTGCAGGGCCTGCAGCCGTCGGGATTCGGCGGTTGGCTGGCGGTCCTCTGGTGCGTCTCCTGCCTGTTCGTCATCTGGCATGTCACCACGGTGACGGGCGATGGCCGCGACCTGGTCGCGATGTTCGAGACGCCGGAGAACGCCGCCATCATGCGCGCCGTCCTGTGGCTGAAAGTCTGGCTCTGGGCCCCGTTTTTGATTCTCGCGCCGCTCGGCCATCGACTGCTTCCCTCGGTGACGATCGTGACGGTGTTGCTCGCGACCACGATCGAATCCGGCGTCGTCTATCTGCTGTTGAACCTCGAGCCGACGAAGGCCTGGATCGTGGTCGGTTTCAACGTCGTGTTCGCGGCGATCTATTGCGCGTATCTGCTGTTGTCGCAGCGCGTAAACTACATCCGCATGGCAGAGCGCCCGGTCGACGAACGCGCCCGGCGCCACTTCATCCTGCTGCTGCTGGTGGTCGGCAGCCTGTCCGTCGTGATCTTTATCGGCGAGCTCGCAACGGTCATCGATCGCGTGAGTTTTCTGAGCGCTTATCAGTTCAGCATCTTTCTCGCGGCGGCATTGCTGATCGGGCCCATTCGCACCATCCGGATGGGCAGAACTTCGCTCAATGATTACCTGCGACGCGATATAGGTATATGGACCGGGGTCGTCGGACTGCTCCATGTCTACGCCGGGACGCGAGAGTCCATGACGCCAGAGTATCTGGCGGCTTACGTCGGGAGTGCCTCCGACGTTTTTGACGTCATGTTGCGCGAACAGTTTTTCTTCTGGGGGACGATTATCGGTTTCGTCATTCTGCTGATATTGATCCTGTTGATGACCCTGTCGAACGATCGGTCACTGCGCAAGCTGGGTAAGCGCTGGTGGAAGCGGTTGCAACGGTGCAGCTACCTGATCGCTGCTTTGACGGTCGTCCACGCGGTCGCATTCCAGTATCTCGAAACGCGTGGTGCGGTATTCGTCGGTTTTTTCGCGTTGATCGCAATCGTCGTCGCTGCTGCGCAGTTCACGGGCCTGGCGATCGTCATGCGCAAACGTCAGCGGCACAAAATAGTCCGCGCGCGACGCGCGAAACGCTAAGCGACGTCTGCAGTTATCCGCTTCACTTATGACGCGCCTCGAGTTCGGCGACGACGTCAGCAAAACTAAGGTCATGCTGGTTCAGAAGTACCAGCAGGTGATAGATCAGGTCGGACGTCTCACAGAGAATGTCCTCGCGTGTACCGACTACGCTGGCCAGCGCGACTTCGACGCCTTCCTCGCCGACTTTCTGTGCGATTCGCGACGGCCCGTTGGCGAACAACTTGGCCGTATAGCTCTCGTCCGTGCGCGCGTCCTTGCGTGACTCGATCACGGCTTCGAGCGTGTGCAGAAATTCGATACTGTTCTCGTCGTTCATATGCGTACCTCGACCGAATGGTCGCGAAGATATCTCTTCAGATCCTGAATGTTAATAGCTGCGCTGTGAAAAACGCTTGCAGCGAGCCCGCCATCCGCCCGCGCCTGTGTGAACACGTCGACGAAGTGTTGCATCGTACCGGCGCCCCCGGACGCGATCAGCGGTACGAGGCAATGCTCGCGCACGAGCTTTAGCTGAGCCAGGTCATAACCCTGTCGGACGCCATCCTGATTCATGCAGTTCAGGACAATCTCGCCGGCGCCGCGATCCTGAACTTCACGCACCCAGTCGACGGTCATGCGACCGCTGTGTTGCGTTTTGTCGGGGTCACCCGTGTATTGATAGACGCGATAGGTGCCATCTTCCTCGCGACTGTCGATGCCGATCACGACGCATTGCGAGCCGAAGCGCGTCGCCAGTTCGCCGATCAGGTCCGGATTGGCCAGCGCGGGCGTGTTGATCGAGATCTTGTCGGCGCCGAAATTCAGCACTTCTTCTGCATCCTGGAGGGTGCGAATGCCGCCGGCGACAGAGAACGGGATGTCGAGCACTTCGGCAACGCGATTGATCCAGCGCCGATCGACCGACCGACCGTCCGGGCTCGCGGTGATATCGTAGAACACGAGTTCGTCGGCGCCTTCCTCTACGTACCGCGAAGCAAGCTCCATGATGCCGCCCATGACCTTGTGATCGCGGAACTGAACGCCTTTGACGACCTGGCCGTCGCGGACGTCAAGGCAGGGGATTATGCGCCGCGCGAGAATCGTTCTATCTCCTCGAGCGTCAGGCGCCCGTCGAGCAGCGCCTTGCCGGTCACGACCCGGGCGACGCCGGTGTCATTCAGGGTTCCCAGATCTTCGGCACAACTGACGCCGCCGGAGGCGATGAACTCAGCTGTTGGGAAGCGTTCGACGCAGGCGCGGTAGAGCTCGACGTTCGGCCCTTGCAGGGTGCCGTCCTTCGCGATGTCGGTGCACAGGAATTCACGCGCGCCGACGGTGAGGTAGCGCTCCACCAGCGTCCACATCCGCTGTCCGCTGCCGGCGGTCCAGCCATCGATCAGCACTTCGGGTTCGCCGGCCTCATCCAGGCGGACATCCATCGCGAGGATTAACCGATCCGCACCGACCGCGGCGATCCATTCATCGACCAGGTCCGGCTGTTTGACGGCCGCGGAGCCGACGACGCCGCGTCTTACGCCCGCATCGAAGAGCCGCTTCAGGCCCGGAAGATCACGAATACCACCGCCGGTTTGGACCTCGATATCGAGTCGGGCCAGGCGTTCGATAATCGGCAGGTTGGTTTGCAGGCCGGACCTGGCGCCATCGAGGTCGACGACATGCAGACGTCGAGCCCCGGCATCGGCATATCTTTTGGCCAGCTCGACCGGGTCCCGGACGTATTCCGTGACCTGGTCGAAGTCACCCTGGAACAGGCGCACGACGCAACCTTCCAGGAGATCGATGGCCGGAATGACTTCCATGCGTCGGCGAGTTTCGTGCATGTCTTAACGTCGCAAAAAGTTCTCGAGCAGGCGTGCGCCGTATGCGCCGGACCGCTCGGGGTGAAATTGAGCCGCCGCGAAGTTATCGCGTTCGACGACGGCTGTGAAGTCCCGGCCGTAGTCCGCCAGTGCGAGCGTGTCCGGCGTGACGTCGAGCGCATAGCTGTGGACGAAGTAGAAATGCGAGCCGTCCGGAATGCCATCAAGCAGGGCGGAGTCGCGCGTGCGCCGGATTCGGTTCCAGCCCATGTGCGGTACCGGGTAGTCCGGCGCCGAGTCGAACTTGCGTGCCGTGCCCGGAAACACGCCGAGGCAGTTCGCGTCGCCTTCCGCCGATGCGTCGAACAGTAATTGCAGTCCGAGGCAGATACCCAGGAACGGCTGGCGCAGGGTCGGGATCAGGTCGACGAGCCCGGCTTCCGTCAGTCGACGCATCGAGTCGGCCGCAGCGCCGACGCCGGGCAGGATGACGTGGCTGGCGCCCAGGATCGTTTGCGGATCGACCGTCAGCGTCGCTTCGCAGTCGAGCCTCGCCAAAGCGAATTTCAGCGAAGCGATGTTGGCACCGCCGCCATCGATGATTGCGATATTTCGGTCAGCCATACCCTTGCTCAGAGCGCGCCCTTGGTCGTCGGTAACTCGCTGCCGGTGCGGGTTTTGGCTTGTCGCAGCGCGCGCCCGGCGGCCTTGAAGCATGCCTCGATCTGATGGTGCGTATTGTCCCCGGTCACGGTCAGGTGCCATGCCGCCCCGAGGCTGTCGGACAACGACCGGAAGAAATGCGGCACGAGTTCCGTCGGCAGTTTGCCGACCGACTCGCGACCGAACTCCCCTTCGAACACGAAATAGGGCCGGCCCGACAGGTCGATCGCGACCTGCGCGCGCGCCTCATCCATCGGCAGCGTGAAGCCATAGCGCCCGATGCCGCGTTTGTCGCCAAGTGCTTCGCGCAATCCCTGGCCGAGCGCGAGCGCGACATCTTCGACGGTGTGATGCTCGTCGACCTCGAGGTCGCCCGCGCAACTCAGTGTCAAAGAGAAACCCCCGTGCTTGGCAATCTGCTCAAGCATGTGATCGAAGAACCCGATGCCGGTGCTGATCTCGATGGGGCCGGTGGCGTCGAGATCGAGGCGCACGCGAATATCGGTCTCGTTGGTCTTGCGCTCGACCTGGGCGCGGCGTGGTTGGTCGAGTACTTCGCGGGCGATCGATTCCCATGTCAGGCCACCGTTAGCGCCATCGCGATCGGCGACCCGGTATCCCGTGATGCCGATGTTGTCCGCGAACTCGAGGTCGGTGTCCCGATCGCCGACGACGATACTGTTGTCGCGGTCGACGTCGACCTGTTTCATGAAGTCGCCGATGTGGCCCGGCAGCGGCTTGCGACATTTGCAGCCGTCGTCCGGGAAATGCGGGCAGACGAAGATCTCGCGAAAGCCGATGCCCTGCGAATTGAACAACTCGACGACGAAGTCCTGGCACACGCGGTAGTCACTCTCGGGGAAGCTGTCGGTGCCGCGCCCGTCCTGGTTCGTGATCATCACGAACTGGTAGCCGGCGTCTTGCAGCCGCAGCAGGGCGGGTATGACGCCCGGAATCAGGCTGATCTTGTCCAGCCGATCCACCTGCTCGTCGAGCGGTTCCCAGATCAGCGTGCCGTCACGATCGACAAATGCGATTTTCTCATTCATTCGCTATTCCTGGCATTCGTTATCCCTGGTTCGCCAGGGCCTCCAGCAGTGCGTCGTTCTGCTCCGGTGTGCCGATGGTGATGCGCAGGCAATTCCGCGTGTATTGATCCCAACTGAAGTTGCGCAGCAGGAATCCGGCGGCACGGGCTCTCTCGATCGAAACGTCCGGGTCGTCGACCCGGACGAGCACGAAGTTGGCCTCCGAAGGCCAGACATTGTCGACGCCCGGCAGCTCCGCCAGCCGGGACGCCACGCGCTCGCGTTCGGTGCGCAGGAGCTCGACGCGGCGCTGGAACTCCGCGCGGTTCGTCGGCGCGAGGGACGCCAGCGCGGCGTCCTGGCTCGGGGTCGGATAGCAATAGGGTGGCAGGATGCAGCCCAGCATGTCGACGATTTCGGGGGCGGCAAGCGCGGCGCCGCAGCGGATGCCGGCCAGGCCGAGTGCCTTGGAGAGGGTCCGCAGGACCACGACGTTGTCGCAGGCGGCGAGCAGCTCGACGGTCGGATCGTCGTCCGCGAACTCCGCGTAGGCCTCGTCCAGGATGACGAGCCCGCGGCCTGTCAGGCGATTCGCCAGATCACGAATCGTGTCGGTCGGGACCCGATTGCCGGTGGGGTTATTGGGCGAGCACACGAACACGAGTTTCGTCCGCTCGGTCCAGGCGGCCTCGACGGCATCGACGTCCAGCGCGAACCCGCGCTGCGCGTCGAGCGGCACGTGGGTGATGCCGGCGCCCTGGAGCTGCGCATAGACCTCGTACATGCCAAAGGTCGGCGGACAGATGATGACGTTGTCCAGTCCGGGCCGGCAGAAACAGCGGACGACCAGATCGATCGCCTCGCTGGATCCGCGCGTGACCAGGACCTGCTCCGCAGCGACACCATAAAACTCGGCCAGGCTGCGCGTGAGCGTCGCCGGACGCGCTTCCGGATAGTGATTCAGACCCTCGGCACTCGCGTCGCCGGGCGGTCGCCACGGTGTTTCGTTGGCGTTCAGGCGCACGAGTCCTGCTTCGTAGTGGGCTGCGCGATAGGGACGCAGCTGCAGGATCTCCGGGCGAGCGAGGGCGGCGAGATCGCTCATCGTCCGGCTTCCGCGGCATCGAGACGCACGACGACCGCCTGCCCGTGCGCGTCAAGGCCTTCGAGACCGGCCAGGGTTCGGACCGTCGGTGCGAGGCCTTCGAGGCC
>JBLYYV010000280.1:0-2986 GCA_048550095.1 Gammaproteobacteria bacterium | reverse complement strand
GGCGGCACGATGACCGGCGCCGGCCGGACGATCAAGGCGGCCCGACCGGAAACGCGCATCGTCGCGACGGAACCCGCGGGTGCGTCCCTGCTCGGCGGCAATGAATGGGCACCGCACAAGATCCAGGGCTGGACACCGGACTTCATTCCCGACGTGCTCGACACCGAAATCTACGACGAGCTGATTGCGGTCGATGACGAAGACGGCAAGACCAATGCCATCCGGCTAGCGCAGGAAGAAGGTATTTTCGTCGGCCTGTCGGCGGGTGCGACGATGACGGCCGCGCTCAAGGTTGCCGAACGAGCGGGCGCGGGGTCGGCGATCCTCGCGATGCTGCCCGACACCGGTGAACGCTATCTGAGCACGTATCTGTGCGAGGAACTGAACGAAGGCTCCGACGACGAATGGCTGGCGGCGCAATAGCGCCACTGCCTTCTTCGGTCGGCACCTACGCACTGGTATTCAGCCTCGCTGAGCGGCGCTCCGCGTGTGTCGGTGCGCTGGGATCGATCACGTTCGAACCGGGCTATCTCGTCTACGTGGGGAGCGCATTCGGGCCCGGCGGCTTGCGCGCACGCGTGCTGCGTCACGCGCGTCTCGGCAAACGGAAGCACTGGCACATCGATTACCTGCGTCCGCACCTCGAACTTGCAGAAGTCTGGCTGACGACGTCTACCCGGCGCCAGGAACATGCTTGGGCAGAACGGCTAAACGAAGCACTCGATGTTGCCGCCGCTCGTTTCGGCGCTTCCGACTGCAGGTGTGCAGCGCACCTGTTCCATTCGGCCGAACGGCCGGACGCCAACATCATTGCCGACGGCGAACCGGTCGCCGTGTGGCAGCCGTAATGCCCGGCTGACGAGGTAACAAAATACCCATTTCCAACTGCGCCGACATGAGACTTCCTACCGCGACAGGCCACCGAGGCAGCGTTGTATACTCGCGCGAATGAAATCGTTGCTGACCATCATCAAGTACCTGCTGCTGACGCTGTTCCTGCTGATCACCGGTGGATTCGCCGTCATGTATTCGCTCGACCCTGTCGTCACGACCCGCATTGCCCAGGTACCTTTCAAAGGCATCGTCGGGCCACGTGAGCGCGTTCCGGGCGGTAAACCAATCGAGATACCGGCCTCGACGAGCGCAGCGATCAGCCAGGCCGTAGTGGATCAGGCCGTTGCATATGGTGAGGAAACCGGCAGCCACGCGCTGATCATTTTTCGCGACGACGGAATCGAAGTAGAGAAATACTATCCCGGCTACAACGCGGACAGCATCTCGCAGACGCAGTCGATGCATAAGTCGGTGCTCGCGCTACTCGTCGGTCTCGCGATCGAAGACGGCTACATCGGCTCGATCGACGATTCGGCCGCCCTGTACCTACCGGAATGGTCCGGCGACGATCGCGCGAAGATCACGATCAGGCAGATGCTGCGACAGACCAGCGGCATAGATTTCGCGACGGTCGGCATCAACCCGCTCGGCGGTTTCTATCAGTTAATGCTCGGTGCGGACGTTTCCGCCGCGGCACTGGAGCTGCCGCTCGACGTCGAGCCCGGCACGCAATTCGACTACAACAGCGCCATCCCGCAGAACATGGGCCTGATCATTCAGCGCGCCACCGGGCAGCGCTATGCGCGTTACCTGTCGCAGGCTTTGTGGCAACACATCGGCGCGCCCGATGCATTCGTCGTCCTCGACTCGGACGAGAAGAGTATGCCGCGCACGTCGTGCTGCCTGGATGCGACCGCAAGGTCATGGCTGCACATCGGCCTGCTGCATCTCGACGAAGGTCAAATCGGTGGCCGGCAGGTCGTGCCCGCTGAATGGATCAGCGACGTCGCAACACCCGGTGACATCAACCCGAACTACGGCTACTTCACGTGGCTCGGCAGCGAATACGAACAGTTTCGTCGCTACAACCGCAAGACCAGCGTTCGCGTCTTTCACTCGGAGCCATACGTTGCGGAAGACGTCATTTACTTCGACGGGTTCGGCGGCCAGCGCGTCTACATCATCCCGTCGTTTCGACTGGTCATCGTGCGAACCGGCGACACGAGCCAAAGCTGGGATGATGCGTATCTGCCGAACCTGATCGTCCGCGATCTGATCAAGAACGCACCGGACCCGACTCGAGAGTCAGATTAGACGCAGGAACTCGTCGCGCGTCTGCGACATTTTGCGGAAATTACCGAGCATGCACGACGTGGTCATGATCGAGTTCTGTTTCTCCACACCGCGCATCATCATGCACATGTGCTGAGCCTCGATGACGACACCGACGCCCTGTGCGTCGATCGCCTCCTCCACGCAGGCCGCCACCTGCTTGGTCAATACTTCCTGAATCTGCAGCCGGCGCGCGAAATAGTCGACGATGCGCGCGATCTTCGACAGGCCGATCACTTTGCCTCTCGGAATATAGGCGACGTGCGCCTTGCCGATGAACGGCAGCATATGGTGTTCGCACAATGAGTACAGTTCGATGTTACGCACGATCACCATTTCATCGGTGTCGCTCGTAAAGACCGCGTTATTGATCAGCTCGTCGAGGTTCTGGCGATAGCCCTGCGTGATGAAATGCATCGCTTTCGCGGCACGCTTCGGTGTATCGACCAGCCCCTCGCGAGTGACGTCTTCGCCAATCGCGGCGATGATGTCTCGATAGGATGCTTCCATTCGCTTGATGTCGTCTTCTTCGGACACGTGGTCTCCTCGTTAGTCGGCGTAACAACTGACAGTCTATTCTACCCGGTCGAATTCCGACGCGTATTCAGGTCGCGGCGACGCGCGGTCTCGACGAGTGTCGCATCATTCAGCGAGGCAAGATCCTCGATCGCGTCGGCAACGCCCGCCACGGTCGTGTGCTCGAACAAAATGACCAGTGGCACTTCGACGCCGAGGCGGTCGCGGATGCGGGACACGAGGCGGGTGGCCAGCAGCGAGTGGCCGCCGAGCGCGAAGAAGTCGTCGTGGATGCCCACCTCCG
>JBLYYV010000279.1:0-14404 GCA_048550095.1 Gammaproteobacteria bacterium | reverse complement strand
TTCGTCAATGCTCGCGCCGCCCGCGCCGATCGCCGGATCCAGGTATATCTCGACATTCATGAAGAACCTGCCCGAAGGCAGCAATCCGCGCGCCTTTGAATTCGCGCGGGAACTGCGCGAGCAAACCGGGAGCGACCGGGATTTCGTCGATCGCGTCATGTCGATGTTTCGGGAGCAGGAGTTTTACTACACGCTGACGCCACCGTCTCTGGGCGAGCACACGGTCGATGAGTTCCTGTTCGAAACCCGAAGTGGTTTTTGCGGCCACTATGCCTCGGCCTTCACGTTGCTCGCACGGGCCGCGGGCATCCCTGCGCGCATCGTGACCGGTTACCAGGGCGCAGAGTTCAATCCGCTGGGCAACTACTGGATCGTGCGTCATGCCGACGCGCATGCATGGACCGAGGTCTGGATCGACGGCAACTGGGTGCGATTCGACCCGACCGCCGCCGTTGCGCCGTGGCGCATCGAGCGTGGCTACGACGATGCGCTGGAGCTCGGCCCGAGCGACGGCGGTGCGTTGGGCAGCAGCTCCTTCGTCAACCGCCTCGTCATGAGCTGGGATGCGATCAATGCCGGCTGGAATCGCTGGGTTCTGAGCTTCGGCCCGGAAGCACAAATGACGATGATGAGCCTCGCCGGCATTGAGAATCCTTCGACGGAAAACCTCGTCATCGCGATGTCCGTGTCCGTCACGCTCCTGCTCATCGTGATCGGCCTATGGCAGCGAAATCATCACAAGCCGCGGCGCGACATCCTGCAAACGGCCTATGTGCAACTGTGTAACCGAGTTGCGCGCAGCACCCGACCACGCAACCCCAGCGAAGGTCCGCGCGAGTATGTCGAAGCGATTGGCACGATGCGCCCCGACATCGCACACGAGATCGACGAACTGATCGAGAAGTATATTTCCCTGCGCTACGACGGCCAGTCGGACGAGACTGACGTTCGCAGCTTCGCCGAGACGGTCAGGCGCTACCGGCCGGCGCCGCGTCGGAAGGCGGCCTGACTTTGGCGAGCAGGAACAGGCCAGCGGCAAACAGGATCGTGATCGACAGGATCGCAAATCGCTGACTCCCCGCCAGCAGCGCCACGACGCCGGCCATCACCGGGCCGAGAATCGCCGAGAACTTGCCGAGCATGTTGTAGAAGCCGAAGTACTCGGAGCGCTGAGAGTGCGGAATCAACCTCGCGTATAACGAACGGCTCAAACTCTGGACACCGCCCTGCACGAGACCGATCGTGATTGCCAGGGCATAAAACTCGGCCGCGGTCCGCAGGAACACGGCGGCCGTCGTGACTAGAAAATACACCGAGATAGCGATATACAGGCCATGCTTGGCGCCGATGCGCCGCCCCAGCCACCCGAAGAACAATGCAGCCGGAAACCCGACGAAATTCGTCAACAGGATCGCCTGCACGAGATCCTGCATCGACAGGCCTTGCGACAGGCCATAGTCGACCGCCATCTTGATGATCGTATAAACGCCATCGATATACAGCCAGTAAGCGAGCAGGAACAGAAACACGTTGCGATCGCGGGTGATGTTGCGAATCGTGTGCCACAAATGCACGAACGTCTCACTGATCGGTCGACCCTGCCCCGGATGCGGATGCTCCTCCACCCAGAACAGTAGCGGCATGGAAAAGAGGAACCACCAGAGGGCGACCGTGACGAACGACACGCGGATCGCCTCGGTTGGTGACGCGAGACCGAACGTCGCCGGGCTGGCGACCATGAATACGTTAAGCGCGAACAGCAACGCTCCGCCGAGGTAGCCGAGCGCGAAACCATACGCGGAAACTTCGTCGAAGTGGGTCGGGGGCGCCACGTCAATGATGAGCGAGTCGTAGAGCGAAACGCTGCCGGCAAAGCCGATCAACGCACAGCCGAAGCACGCGACTGCGAGCTGCCATTGACCCTCGGCAACGAAGTACAGGCTTCCGGTCGAAACAATGCCCAGCATCGCGATGACGAACAGCATGCCCTTGCGGCGGCCGAACCGGTCGGCGAGCGCGCCGATCAACGGCGACAAAAGGGCGACGACTGCGCTGGCCGCGCCGTTCGCGACACCGAGACGAAACGTTGTCACCGTCGAATCGACGCCGAGACTCCAGTGTTGGGCCAGCATGATCGGCACGAATGCCGTTACGACGGTCAGAGAGAAAGCCGAATTGGCCCAGTCGTAAAGCGCCCAGCCGACGATCGGGCGCCGGGCCCACCAGCGCTTCATCCGCCTACCCGCGACATCGCGAGCGCGTCGCTCATTGGTTGCGTCATGTTTACAGGACCGAAACGTGTTTTAGTCTTCGCCGCCGTCGCCACCGAAGTGACGCACGAGTACGACGGCGTCCTCGTTGCCGTCGTGTGCCTTGTAGTAGTTCTGTCTGACGCCAAGCATCTCGAAACCCATTTGCCGGTAAAGACTCAACGCCCGCTCGTTGGACGGCCGCACTTCGAGAAACAGGCGTTCGGCCCTGAAGGTTCGCGCCCGCCGCAGCAGGTAGTTCAGCAGCCCGCGCCCGATACCCCGACTGCGATACTCTTCCGCGACGCAGATATTCAGCAGATGGGCCTCCCCTGCTGCAACCGACATGATGCCGTAGCCGACGACTTCGCCGGCGCGGTCGAGCACGAGGTTGGTGTAGCCGGCCAGCAGGCAATCCCTGAAAATTCCAGGGCTCCATGGAAAATCGTAGGTATCGCGTTCGATCGCGGCAACGGCCTCGATATCGGCCTGGCGCATCGCCCGGATAACGGGCGGGAGATCCTCGACGGCGGCAATCATGTCGACGACTGGTCAGCGACGCTCCTGGCAAGACACAGGTCGGCCCATGCCTTGCGTTTCTGCGCTGGACTCCGCAGCAGGTAAGCCGGATGGTAGGTCACGACGACCGGAACACCCAGCGGATCAAGGCGATGAACCTCGCCTCGCAATCTACCGACGGGCTCTTCACGGTGCAACAGGTTCTGCGCCGCGATGCGTCCGACCGCGAGAATCAGCCTGGGCGCCACCATCTCGACCTGCTGGCGGAGGTAGCCGGCACAAGCGTCGACCTCTTCGGGCCGCGGATCGCGGTTGTTTGGCGGACGGCACTTCAGGATATTGGCGATATAAACGTCGCTGCGCGCGAAGCCGGCCGCCCGCAGCATCTCGTTCAACAACTGGCCCGCTTTGCCGACGAAGGGTTCACCCTGGCGGTCCTCATCAGCACCCGGCGCTTCGCCGATGATCATCCAGTCCGCGTTGCGATTGCCGACGCCGAAGACCGTCTGCCGTCGCGAAGTATGCAGCGAGCAGCGCTCGCAGCCAGCGACGGCGTTCGCGACGCTGTCCCACTCCGCGGATTCGATGATCGGCACATCGATTGCAGCAGGCGCATCGTCGGGCTGCTGAACAACGCGCGACGAGCGGCTCTGCCAGACCTGAATATCCATGGCCTGCAGAATGCCGATCTGTTCGGAGTTGAGGAACGAATCAGACATCGCCCTAGGGGGTCAGATCTTCGGTGCTTCCCGTATCCGTGTCGTCGACGTCCGGCAATGCGTCCGCCTTGCGATGCAGATAAAGGGTCAACGCGGGACCGGATAGGGCATAGCATGCCGCCATCGCAAACAGGACTTTGGGCGGCGAGAGCATCACCAGCACAATGGTCAACGGTATGGCGAGCGCGAACGTGAAGGAGATCCGCGTATCCGACTTGACCTCTTTGAAAGAATAAAACTTGAAATGCGAGACCATCAGCGCGCCCGCGAGAGGCGTAATAACGCAGGCAAACGCCATGGCATAGCCGCCGTTCCAACCCAGATCCGTCCATAGCCAGACCATGAACGTTACGAGGGCTGCAGCAGACGGGCTTGGCAGGCCTTCGAAATAGCGCTTGTCATTCGTCGCGGGCATAACATTGAAGCGCGCCAGGCGCATCGCCGCAGAGGCCGCGTAGATGAATGCCGCGAGCCAGCCGATCTTGCCCCAGATCCAGCCGTACTCGGCCAACCTGACCAGGCCCCACTGGTAGACGATGATCGCCGGGGCCACGCCGAACGCGACGAGATCCGCCAGGCTGTCGTACTCCTTGCCGAACTCCGACTCGGTTCCGGTCAAACGAGCGAGCCTGCCGTCGATACCGTCGAGAACCATCGCGATCAGCAACGCCACGGCGCTGCGCACGTAGTTGTCGTCTATGGCGGCGACGATGCCATAGAAGCCGGCAAACAGGACGCCCGTGGTAACGAGGTTGGGGAACAGGTAAATGCCCTTGTGGCGGACGGAGCGAGATTTGTGATTGGCTTCGGTCATTATTTTTGGACTCTGCGACATACTGCCATGCCGGCCACCGGAATACATCCGGATCGGCTCTATATCACGCGTTGCGGCGGATCAGGCTGGCAGATCCGCGAGGATGGTTTCGCCCGCCACCACCTTATCACCGCGCGCGACACGGGCGGACGACTCGATCGGCAGATACACGTCGGCGCGCGGCGTCAGGCGGAGATACGCAAACCGCTGACCCTGACCGACGCGCTCGCCATAGCGGACGAATGCCTTCGGGCCGAGCAAACCCATTCGCCGCGGAAACATCAGGACGACGTCGTGCGCCTCTTCGCTGCGCAACCACATCCCGTTGGGTAAACGGGTATCGCCATCGCCAGTCGACTCGATCATCTCGCCGATACTCTTGATCCCACCCTCGATCGGCCCGCGCACCGTGTATGCACCCAGATGATTGGTTCTGATCGCTACCCGCAGCCACTCACCTGGCACCATGCCGTCGTGACAGGGACGGATCTCGATGACGGTACCGTCGACCGGCGCAACGACCGCGAGCGGCTCCGGCGGAACGACCCGACCCGGATCGCGAAACAGGAAAAACAACAACAAGGTCGCCAGCAAAATCGGGACCGCCCACAGCGGGCCGATGAAACGGTACACCACCGCTCCCGCCACGCCCATGGCAATGAGGATTGGCCAGCCTTCGCCGGCTATGATTGAAGTACGATGCGCGATCACGCACGCAACCTACCGAGGCCACCCCGGAGCGTCAACCGACAGGGACACGAAAATGACCGGCGCGAACATGAGACATCGCGCCCTGACCTGAGCCATGAATGCGGATAGAATGGCGGCCATTCCGTGCCACGCGATAGCCAAACGGTCTCGCCCGGACCCGCGTTCATCATCAGGACCTCGAATATCCATGCGCCTCAGCCAGCTGCCACTGACCACATTTAAAGAGACCCCGGCCGAAGCGGAGATTGTCAGCCATCAGCTGATGCTCAGGGCCAACCTGATTCGCCGACTGGCATCCGGGCTGTTCACGTGGATGCCGCTGGGGCTGCGCGTACTCCGCAAGGTCGAGAACGTGATTCGCGAGGAAATGGACGCTGCCGGCGCCTTCGAGTTACTGATGCCCGCCGTACAGCCCGCCGAACTGTGGCAGGAATCGGGCCGCTGGGACCGTTATGGCGGGCTGTTGTTGCGCATGCAGGATCGCCACAACCGCGAGTTCTGCTTCGGGCCAACCCACGAGGAAGTCATCACCGATATCGCGAGACGCGAGCTCAAGAGCTACCGTCAACTGCCCGTCAACTTCTACCAGATCCAGACGAAATTTCGGGATGAGATCCGCCCGCGATTCGGCGTCATGCGCGCTCGCGAGTTTGTCATGAAGGACGCGTACTCGTTCCATAACGATCAGGAATCGCTCGAGGAAGGCTACCAGCGCATGGCGGATGCCTATACCCGCATCTTCACGCGTCTCGGTCTTCGCTTTCGCCCGGTTGACGCGGCAAGTGGCGAGATCGGGGGTTCGCGTTCGCAGGAGTTTCACGTGATGGCGGATTCCGGAGAGGATGCGATCGCCTGGTGCGAGGCCGATCAATTCGCGGCCAATGTCGAGCTCGCGCCTGCCCTGCCGCCGGAGACCCCGCGTGCCGAGCCCGCGAGCCCCCTGGAAAACGTGTCAACGCCCGGGCAGAAGTCGATCGAGGATGTGGCCGCCTTCCTGTCGGTCGCGCCTGCAAATTGCGTCAAGACGCTCGTCGTCGAGGGCGAAGACGGCGGCCTCGTCGCGCTCGCACTGCGCGGCGATCATGAATTGAATGCGGTCAAGGCGGAGCGTATCGAGGGCGTCGCCAGCCCGCTGGCGCTGGCCGACCCGCAACGCGTCGCCGATGCGGTCGGTTGCGAGACCGGTTATGTCGGCCCCGCGGGTCTGGACCTGCCGTTGTTCGTCGATCACAGCGCGGCGGCACTGAGCGATTTCGTCTGCGGGGCTAACGCGGCGGACGCGCACCTGACCGGCGTCAACTGGGTCCGCGACCTGCCGGAACCAACCGCCGTCGACCTGCGCAACGTTGTCGACGGCGATCGAAGCCCGGGCGGCGGCGGGGTCTTGTCCATTGTCAGGGGCATCGAGGTCGGACACATCTTTCAGCTCGGCGACAAGTACAGCCGCGCGCTGAACGCCGCGGTGCTCGATGCCGACGGCAAGGAAACAGCGATGCTGATGGGTTGTTATGGCATCGGCGTGACCCGGATCGTCGGCGCCGCGATCGAGCAGAATCACGATGAAAACGGCATTATCTGGCCGGCGCCGATGAGCCCGTTCGACGTAACCTTACTTATACTAAATCCGAAGAAAAACCAAGAAGTAACTGATAAAGCAGAAGAAATATATCGATCATTGAGCGAAGCCGGCATGGAAGTGCTACTCGACGATCGTGACGCGCGGCCGGGCTTCAAGTTCGCCGACGCAGACCTGATCGGCATTCCTCATCGCCTCGTGCTTGGCGAACGCGGCTTGCGCGATGGCGTCGTCGAGTATCGCAACCGGCGGACTGGCGAAGACGCGAAGATCGAGCTCGGCGGGATCGTTCCGGCGCTGCAGGAGCGACTGGAGGCTGACTAACCGATGAGCGAGCTGCATAAGGCCGTCAGTCCACTCGCCATCGGCGCGTGCCTGATTCTGTGCACCTCATTCACGTGGGCCGCGCAACAACAACCGGATCCTGCGCTGCGTGACCTGCTCCGCCAGGCGATGACCGAATCAACCAGCTTCCCCGACAAGTTCGACGCGCAGGTATGGCTCACCGACATGGCCATCCGCCTCGGCAACCAGGTTCGGGACCCCGATGAGAAGATCCTGATCCTGACCCAGGTGCATTGGGAAGCCAAACGCGTTGGCCTTCCGCCCGAAATGATTCTCGCGGTCATTGATATCGAAAGCGCGTTCGATGCCTACGCCGTTTCGCGCGCCGGCGCCCAGGGTCTGATGCAGGTGATGCCCTTCTGGCTCGACGAGATCGGCAGGCCGGGCGACCGCCTGGTCGATATCCGCACGAACCTGCGGATGGGCTGTACGATCCTGAAGTACTACTACGACATGGAGAAAGGTGACTGGATTCGCGCGTTGGGTCGCTACAACGGCAGCCTCGGCAGTCGCGTCTATCCGGAAAAGGTTTTGAATCGCCTCAGCGGGCGCTGGTTCCAGGGCTGAAACGGGGCATCAGCCGGTCGTGAATCCCGCCGGCACGTCCAGGCCTGCGGCATCCTCAACGATCTCCGCAACGTCATCGACGCGCGCCCATTGCGGCCCGTGTTGCAACCACGCCGCCAGCTGATCGACCGCCGCGGACGATCCTGTCGCCAACACCTCGACGCGGCCATCGGCCAGGTTCACGGCCGAGCCCGAGATGCCAAGGCGAGCCGCCTCCTTCGCCGTGCTGCCGCGAAAAAACACGCCCTGAACTCGCCCGGAGACGAAGAATCGCTTGCAGACAACCTCGCCGCTCACCGAGCCAAGGTCTAGCGGCTGCGACCCGCGGCCGCATCCTGAGCATCGCGACTCGTCAACAACGCCTCGAACGCGACCTCCTTCGCGCTGATCGCCGACTTCTTCGCCTGCCAGTAGGAAGCAGACGTGCCGACTTCGAGCTGTGCTTCGGCGCCATCGAGCAGCGCCTCCGCCTCAGCCAACCCGGTCGGCGCCAGTTCCGCCGCGCCGGCCTCGCGGGCCGCGGCAATCGCCTGGCGAGCGTCACTCATTTCCTGAACGGGAGGTGCCGCCGCGCAACCCACGACGATCACGGTGAGTAACAACAACCAGAGCGGCGCGACCGAACGGAAACTCGACTGATGCATATTCAAACGGCAGACTCAAACGTAATAATGGCAACGAGAACAGAGGCTTCTGCCACAAGTGTGCGGTTGGAACAAATGGCCGTCAAGAACGCCTTACGCCGTGCAGGACGCATTGCGGGCGTGACGCCGATACGCCACAGCCGAACCCATTGATTCACTGGACTCGTATGTTGCGCGCTACAATTGCGCGCCTGGCCTGATCGCACACGGAAGAAACCGATGTCCATAAAAATCTATCACAACCCGCGTTGTTCGAAGTCGCGACAGACCCTGCAATTGCTCGAAGACCGCGGTATCGAGCCGACGATCGTCGCGTATCTCACCACACCGCCGGACGCGAACGAACTGGCGGCGGTTCTGGAGCAACTCGGGAAGACCGTCGACGAGATCATGCGCACCGGCGAAGACGCATACAAAGCCTGCAAGACCGAGGTGGCAGCGATGAACGATGCCGAGAAGCTGCAGTGGCTGTCCGAGCACCCGAAAGTCATTCAGCGACCGATCGTGATCAACGGCGACCGGGCGCGCATCGGCAGACCGCCCGAGTCCGTGCTCGAAATCCTGTCGTGACGGCCACATCGAAAACAGAGGTACTCGTCCTCTATTACTCGCGCAACGGTTCTACCGCCGCGTTGGCCGCGCAGATCGCGCGCGGCGTCAACGCAGTCGACGGCGCGTCGGCGCGCGTGCGAACGGTGCCGGGCGTATCTACCGACACGCAGGCAACGCAGGCGGAAATCCCGGACCAGGGTCCGCCGTTCGCCACCGTCGAAGATCTTAGGGAGTGCGCAGGCCTGATCATGGGCAGTCCGACGCGCTTCGGCAATATGTCGGCGGCGCTGAAATACTTCCTCGACGGGACCAGCAGTGCCTGGCTGTCGGGCCACCTCGAAGGCAAGCCGGCCGGTGTATTCACATCGACGAGCAGCCTGCATGGCGGCCAGGAAACAACGCTACTGTCGATGGCCCTGCCGTTGCTCCATCACGGCATGTTCCTGGTGGGCATCCCGTATTCGGAAACGGCGCTAAGCAGGACACGCTCCGGCGGCACGCCGTACGGGGCAACGCACATCGCCTGGGAGCAGACGGATACGGAATTGAGCGATGACGAAATAGCGTGCGCACGAACGCTCGGCACGCGCGTCGCGGAAACGGCCGGGCGGCTGCAAGCGTGAACGCAGAGCCTGCACAGCAGCACGCACTATCTCGCTGGATCACGATTGCGGGGCTCGCGACGCTGGTGGCGCTGATGCTCTTGCCGGCGCCAACCCCGACTCGGATCGTTTTCGCGGTGCCGCTCATCGTCCTGCTCGTAGCGGGCCTGCGCGCGCCGCACAAGTGGGGCGGCTGGGTCGCGGCGGCGCTGGTTCCCTACTTCGCCGGTTTGCTCGGCGAAGCCATCGCCGCTCCGCAAGGCCGCGCGGTTTACTGGGTGATGACGGTCGTCACGGTCGTGACATTCCTGTCCGCATTCTACCTCGTGCGGCGATCCGGCGTGAATTTGCGGCGCTAAACCGGACTCGCGTCTTCCCGGAGTTTCGTCTTCATCGAGTCCGCGTCAGGAAGGAACGTGCATTGATCTTCTGAGAGACGCCGTGAATACATCCCTGTAGGCTCGGGGCCCGCATCCCTGCGGGCCACGCTCTCAGAAGATCAATGCACGTTCCTTCGCTCGGCATCGAGACCAGGACCACCCCACGGACGTATTTACGGCGTCTCTCAGAATCCCGGTCACGATCCTGCAGCGGGCAACTTCGCCAGAATGTCCCTTACAAATGGCACCGTCAGGCCTCTCTGCGCGACCAGCGCTTCCCGATCCAGCCGGTCGAGTAAGGCGAACAGGCTGGCCGTGCCGCGTTCGGCGCGGGTCAGAATGTAGCGCGCGACGTCGTCCGGGAGTTCGAGGCCGCGCCAGCGGGCGCGGAGTTGCATCGCATCGACACGATCGTCGTCGGACAGATCGCGAAGACGGAATGTCGCAGCGGATGCGAACCGGGAGACCAGGTCAGGTAAGCGGAAGGCGCTGTGCAGCGGTGCCTTGTCGGCCGAGATCACCAGTCGGCCGCCGCGCTGGCGGACGCCTTCGTAGAGCAGGAACAGGGCGCGTTCCCAGGTCGGGTCGCCGGCGACCGCATGCGCGTCGTCGATACAGATCACGTCACAGGTCTCGAGACCTTCGACGATATCGGGCGTCAGGCCGACGTCAGCACCGAGTGGCAGGTAAGCCGGTCGAGCCTCTCTCGTTTCAGCCTCGTTGACGCAGGCCTGCAACAAATGACTGCGGCCCGATTGCTCGCCGCCCCAAACCCATACAAACGCCTGAGCCGACGTGCGCGCGGCGTCGCGAAGCGCGTGCACGCACGCATCATTGGGCCCGGCAAAGTAGGTTTCGAACAGCGCGTAATCTGCAAGGCTGACTTCCAGGGGCAGTTGTTGCATGTCGGATCGCCGACGCCGTCAGGCACGCTGTTCGGCGAACGCTTTGGCGCTCCAGCGAATGACGTAGTCGAGACCGCTGACGACGCTGGTGAACAGGACCCCCGCGCCGGCGATCAGGATGACGTTCGACAACGGCCAGTCGAAGGCCGGCTGCGCGATCACCGCGAACAGGTAGAGCAACTGGCAGGCGGTGTTCAGCTTGCTGATATGGGAGGGTTCCGGCTGCACCTGGCCGACGATAATGCTGTAACCCGCGGCTCCGGACACGATTACAACGTCCCGCAAGATGACAACCGCTGCCAGCCAGACCGGGGTCAGGCCGATGTACGTCAGCGTGATGAACACCGACATGATCAGCAACTTGTCCGCCAGCGGATCGAGCAGGCCGCCGAGTCGTGTGCGCCAGTCGAAGCGCTTGGCCAGAAAGCCGTCGAGCCCGTCCGAAAAACCCGCGACGATGATCAGCAGCAGCGCCACGAGGAAGTCCCCGGTGAGCAGATTCAGAACGATCGGCGCGACCAGCAGAATCCGCAGGACGCAGATCAAATTGGGTATGTGAGATGCACGCAGCATGACGTTGAAACTCGCCTGGCCGAGCCGCTATAGGCCGACCATCAGACGATAATGCAGCGTGGCACTGCCGTCATCGAGACCCGGGGCGACCGGATCAGGCGTCCAGGTGGACGTATCGATCGGCTGCAGGATTCGTTGCAGCGCGATGCTCCGCATCAGTTGGTCGGTGTCTCCCCGGATCTTCAGGCGAAACACGATGCGATCTTCCCGGACGCGATCGACCGACAGTTCATCGACGAGATCGAGGTTTTCCAGGTACGCACTCAGCCGGCCGTATCCGTCCAGGCTGTTGACGTCGTCGACGCTGAGCAGGATCTCACCCGAAGAACCCGCGGACGTCGCCAGCCGGCCAGCAAAGAAGTCGGCGACGTCGTCCGGCCCGCTCGCGAGATCTCCGTTCCAGTTGAAGCGTTCGTCCTCCCGCAGCAGCGTCCAGCGCACGTCCATCTCGCCAGACCGGGCGGATCTTGCGCGACCGACCAGCACCGCGTCGGGTGAGTAGCGCCTGGAAGCATCGACCAGCGATTCGGTAAAACCGCCCCAAACGTCACTCAGCGGGATCGACGCAGTCTCCTCGCCATCCAGCAACGGAAGCAGCAGCGGTATCCCGCGTGCATCGGCCGCCGCCAGCAATCGCTCTCGCACGCTCGCCAATTGCCGATCTTCGGGAAGGGCGGCAAACGGATCTTCGGTCGCCATATCCCCGGCTCGCTCTGCGCCGAGCAAGCGCCGGCGACCCGATCCGTCGTCGATCACGAGCCAGACCAACGTCGACGGCCGCTCGGCACCCCACAGGGATGCACCGATTTCATCGAGTGCGCGACGCACGGCCACCTGGTCGAAGCTCACCCAGACCTCATTGCCCGCATTGATCCGGTATTGCTGCACATAGCGGCTCGTATCGCCCATGGCCGCGGCCAGATCGCGGTTCGTGCCGGCTTCGCGCTGCCCGGTGACCTTCACCAGGACCTGCGACAATGCGGCGTCGAACGCGTTCTGCAGGCCGCGTGACCCTGGCTGGAGCGGCACCTCTGCCGCATACAGGTTGTCCACGCGGGCCGCGTGTGCCGGCGCGCCCATGGCCACCACAGCAAGCAGGAGGACGGCGATCAACTTTGTCTGTACGGAGTTCATTTGAACTATTATAGCGTCCGCGGTTAAGGCACAGGCAGAACCATGGTTGCAGATAAATCATTGACGTACAAAGATGCGGGCGTCGACATCGACGCCGGCAATGAACTGGTCGACCGGATCAAGCCGCTGGTCGGTACGACCAATCGGCCGGGCGTTCTCGGCAACATCGGCGGATTCGGCGGGTTATTCGAGCTCGACGTGTCGCGCTACCGCAACCCGATACTGGTATCGGGAACCGATGGGGTCGGCACGAAGCTCAAACTTGCGATCGAGCTGGAACGCTACGACACCGTCGGCATCGACCTGGTCGCGATGTGCGTCAACGACATCATCGTGCAGGGCGCCGAACCCCTGTTCTTCCTGGACTACTACGCCACCGGCAGTCTCGACGTCGAGGTCGGCGCGGCGGTCGTCAGCGGCATCGCGGCGGGTTGCCGACAGGCAGGCGCCGCGCTTCTCGGTGGCGAAACGGCAGAGATGCCCGGAATGTATGACGCAGGCGACTTCGACCTGGCTGGCTTCACGGTCGGCATCGTCGACCGCGATGGCCTGATCGATGGCTCATCGTTGCGGGAGGGAGACCGGTTGCTCGGACTCGCGTCGTCCGGCCCCCATTCAAACGGCTACTCGCTGATTCGCCGAATCCTGCAGGATTTGCCGGATGGAGGCGCCACCGACTGGAACGGGCGGCCCGTCGGCGAGGTGCTGCTCGAGCCCACGCGAATCTATGTCAAGTCCGTTCTGGCGTTGATCGACGCCTGCAACGTCGGAGCGATCGCCCACATCACCGGCGGCGGCCTCGTCGAGAACGTTGCACGGGTCCTGCGACCGGAGCTCGACGCGGTCATCGACCGCTCGGGCTGGCAGCGGCCGGCGCTGTTCGACTGGCTGCAGCAACACGGCGGCGTCGCCGAGTCGGAAATGCTGCGCACGTTCAACTGCGGCATCGGACTCGTGATCGCGGTGCGCCCCGACGACGCAGACCGGGCCAGCGAGATCCTCACCGGCGCGGGCGAGACGGTCTACTCGATCGGCTCCATTGAGGCCGGCAGCGGCCAGGTACGCGTCGATTGAACGCAACCGACACGCCGACCGGCATCGGCCGGGGTCCGCGCACGCTCGTCATGATCTCCGGCGGCGGTACGAACCTGCAGGCGATCATCAACGAAACGCTGGCGGGTGAATTGCCGATCAACCTGTACGCCGTCCTCAGCGATCGGCCGGGCGTGCTGGGTCTCGACCGTGCCGAAAAGGCCGGCATCCCGACACATGTCGTCGACTATCGCGCCATCGGCGAGCGCGCATCGGCCGAGCACGCACTGGCCGCCACGCTGGAAGAACTGAATCCCGAATTGATCGTGCTGGCCGGTTTCATGCGCATCCTGCCGACCCCGGTGGTCGAGGCATACGCGGGGCGAATGCTCAACATTCACCCGTCACTGCTGCCCAGGTATCGCGGCCTGGACACCTACCGGCGGGTGCTCGAGGCCGGTGACGAATGGCACGGCACCACCGTCCACTTCGTGATTCCCGAACTGGACGCAGGCCCCCCGATCATTCAGTACCGCGTGCGCATCCAGCCCGACGAAACGGAAACGAGCCTGCAGTCGCGGGTGCAGCATGGGGAATACCTGATCTACCCGCGCGCGGTCGGCTGGTTCGGGGAAGGACGCTTGCGCCTGCAGGACGGCGAAGTCTGGCTCGACGGACTCCCGCTCGAGGAGCCGGTGGTGGTCGACGAATCCGGAAGGGGATAGCGGCTGTGTCATTCCGAGACCGTGCGCGGCATGGACGCCGCGCCCGAGCCTACAGGGATGTATTCACGGCGTGTCTCGGAATGACACAGCCGCTATCCCCGGACGCGACCCCACGCTTTGGGTAATGTAACGTCGGCTTGCCCCTGATACTTGCCGGTTCACGGCGTGTCTCGGCAAAACAGACTCGATGCCTCTCCGGTCTCAACTCGTCCGCTCAAGCTTTCGGCAACGTAACCCCGGTCTGCCCCTGGTACTTGCCGGCCCGGTCCTTGTAGGACGTCTCGCACACCTCGTCCGACTCGAAGAACAGCATCTGCGCGACACCTTCGTTGGCATAGATCTTCGCCGGCAGCGGTG